>JBCDFX010000173.1:0-8222 GCA_039177155.1 Cyanobacteria bacterium P01_H01_bin.119 | reverse complement strand
GATTTGGGGGCCAACCCCGAACCCCTCACCAGCGCTGTGCGCTCTTTAGGCGTCACCACTGCGATCGCCGATAACCGCAACGTCATTTACGATGTATACGTGCTGATGGAAAAAGGGCCAAGACCTAAACCCATTCCAGCTCCAGAGCTAGAGTCCGCCCCTGATCCCCCGCCAGCGGATGAACGGGAAGATGGACCAGAAAATGAATCTTGATCTTAATCCCAGCATTATCCCACCTGGCCTAATCAGTCGGTAGCATAGTAAATAGTAACGGGTTTATTACTGACGCTATGGATTTGGTTTCGCTGCAAGGGATGCTCGACAATTTGGCGTTCGCCATTTTGTTTGCCACCACGCTGGTTTATTGGGTAGGGGCTGCGTTTCCCAACCTGCCTGGCTTAATCACCTTGGGAACGGGGGGAATGGCAATCGCTAATTTAGCGATCGCCGCTTTGCTCAGCGCCCGCTGGATCGAAGCCGGATATTTCCCCCTGAGCAATCTGTATGAATCTTTATTCTTTTTGGCTTGGGGAATTACCACAGTTCACTTAATCGCTGAGAATATTAGCCGCAGCCGCCTGGTCGGAGCCGCCACTGCGCCAGTGGCGATGGCCATTGCCGCTTTTGCAGCCCTATCCCTGCCCGATCAGATGCAGATCTCAGAGCCGCTGGTGCCCGCGCTCAAATCTAACTGGCTGATGATGCACGTCAGCGTGATGCTCCTCAGCTACGCAACCCTGCTGGTCGGGGCTCTACTGGCGATCGCGTTTCTAATCGTCACCTGGGGTCAGCCGGTACAGCTGCGGGGCAGCTCTGTCGGCACAGGCGGGTTTCGCAAAGGTTCCTACGAGCTAAAGCGCAATTTAGAAAAAGTCCCCGATTTGTCAGTTCCTGCCATCGCCACCTTGATCGAAAGTTCTGGCGGTACTGCCCTACTCAACCGGGTAGAGTCAGCGCCTAAAACCCTTGCCCCCGCCCTCTCTCCGCAAAGATTATCTCTAGCCGACGTGCTCGATAACGTCAGCTACCGCATGATTGGCCTGGGCTTTCCTCTCCTCACCATCGGTATTATTGCAGGAGCGGTTTGGGCCAACGAAGCTTGGGGCTCCTACTGGAGTTGGGACCCCAAAGAAACCTGGGCGCTGATCACCTGGCTAGTATTTGCCGCCTATCTTCACGCCCGTATTACTAAAGGCTGGCAGGGACGCCGCCCCGCCATATTGGCAGCATCCGGCTTTATCGTCGTGTGGATTTGCTACTTGGGCGTCAATATCTTGGGTAAAGGCCTCCACAGCTACGGCTGGTTTTTCTAGCAGTCCACTCAGAACCCAATTTGGGGCTCGTTCTTTAAATGCACAAACTTTCTAATACCCTATAGGCTAAAGCGACTCATAATCTGAGCGCCGCCAGCAGTTCTGTTAAAAATTGGCCATGGCAAGCGTCGTCTTTGAGCAGGTCACCAAGCAATACGAGAATGGCTTTGTTGCCGTCAAAAATCTCAACTTGGATATTGGAGAACAGGAATTTTTGGTGCTAGTTGGTCCCTCCGGCTGCGGCAAAACCACCTCCCTGCGTATGTTGGCCGGGCTAGAGGCGGTCAGCCAGGGCAATATCTACATCGAGGGTCAACCCGTTAATGACCTGCCCCCAAAAGATCGAGACATCGCCATGGTGTTTCAGTCTTACGCGCTCTATCCCCATATGAGCGTGTTTGAAAATATGGCCTTCAGCTTAGACCTGCAGGGCACGCCCCGAGCAGAAATTCGCCAGCGAGTGCAGTCTGCTGCCCAACAGCTTGGCATTGAAACCCTCCTCGATCGCAAACCCAAGCAGCTTTCCGGGGGGCAGCGTCAGCGAGTCGCCGTAGGTAGAGCCATTGTGCGGAACCCAGCAGTGTTTTTGATGGATGAGCCACTGTCAAACCTGGATGCCAAACTGAGGGTGCAGGCGAGGGCTGAGCTTAACAAGCTGCACAAGGAGCTGGGCACTACGTTTATTTACGTGACCCATGACCAGGTAGAAGCGATGACCATGGGCAGCCGAATCGCGGTGATGAACCACGGGATTTTACAGCAGGTCGACTCGCCTCAAAAAATTTATGACGCACCAAACAATATCTTTGTCGCCGGCTTTTTGGGCAGCCCCTCAATGAATTTTCTCGATGCGACACTCCAGACCGTTGATCACCAGCTGGTAATTAAAGCCGCAGGTTTAACGCTGCCGATTCCAGTCGCATTTGCCTCCCGTTACAAACCTTTGCAAGATCAAAATCTTATTTTTGGCATTCGCCCAGAAAGTATTTGCCATCCTAGCTATGCTCCCCCCGGCATTTCGTCTTTTGAGGTGAAGGTCAAAATTTCTGTCGTAGAGCCGATGGGTCATGAGCGAATTGCCTACTTTACCCTGGCTAGCGGACAGGAGTTAGTGGCCCGGCTAGACCCCCGCGCTGAAATCGTTCCGGGTGAAACCCTAGAGCTACTGTTTGATCTAAATCGGTTTCACTTATTCGATCGTGAGTCAGAACAGGCGCTCTAGGGCACGTCATCAATTAAAATCAGAGTGCTTCCGGTATAAGCATTATCGCGCCCGCTCCGCATAACAAACTGGGGGCTGAAACACTTTCCGCATAAAGACCTGACCGCTAAATGATGACAGCCCTTAGAGAGTGTTCTGATTTTTGTGTAAATTATGTGCGGCCATCTTAATCACTTCTGGGTCGCTTCTGGCAATACGCAAGCAGGATGCTCACACTAAACGAAATTTCTTACATATCCGTTAATGGCTATGTGTTGCTCGGATTATTCGAGGCGTTAACGCACACAGCAGCCTAAGGAGCGATTAGACCAAAGCCATCAACTCTTAGGCTCGCTTTGCTCTAGTGCTTTAAGCTCTGAAATATCTGCCATCATTTCAGGAGAACTGTGAACATCTATCGCCTCTACAGCAATGGCCCGGTGAAGCAATATGTCTCTAAACTCATGTACCAAACTTTCTACATGGGGAAGACGAACGTCACTTGCTTTCCGGTTTAGATTTCTGAGTTCTCGGCCTGTTTTGAAGAACACTTTGAGGGCTTTATCCATGATTAATCTTCAGGTGAGTCTGTAAAAGCTGTTTGATAATAAATGCACCCCAAGCGTCAATTAGCTGCCAAAAATTTCTAACCTCCGAGTTGTTGCAGCTAAAATTAGATGCTATTGCACCTTTAGTCGTTGCTTTTTTGTATATTGAGATACTTATTTAGCATTGAGTTTTTAGTTTTTACTTAGGCAATCTTTCTAAAAGTATGGCGTTTGTGAAAGGCTTGAGCATCTTCCATTTGAAGTATCTCTAAGGCCGGCAGCCTATATCGCTTTGCATATCCCATACATCCACAAAATCAAACCGCACAAGGACGCGTCATCATTTAAAGTCAGGATGTTTCCGGTATAAGCATCACCGCGCCCGCCCCGCATAACAAAAGATTTCACGCTCCCATTCAACATGTGTAGCTTCGTGGCTATGGCAACTCGCCGAAAGGTTCGGACAGGGTTGCGAGTCAGATTGTTTTTGCGCCAATCAATTTAGCAATACTGGGTGCGGTAGGCAATCTGACCAGGGTTTAAAAAGGCGAAGCCTGGGGTAAGACGGCGGTTAGGGCTTCGCTGTTAGAGAGTGCCTGGGGAAATGTCGCTTTCCCCAGACCCCATCGACCAGGACGAACCGCCGTCGGATCTCGCGGAAGGGGTGATCTGCTAGTGAGAGAGGGGCCCCAAACCCAGTCGCTAAAGGAACTGTTTTGCTGGCTTAATGGTTGTAACAATCCACCCGTATTAGCGATACTGGGTGCGGTGAGCAATCTGACCAAAGACGTAGCACAGATGCTGGGTTATTTTGCACTTCAGCTAAACTGCCGATATGTTTATAGAGCAGTCGCCGTAATTTCCTGCGACGACTAAAGCCAGCGTTCCTCTTAATTTCTTCTGTACAGAGGATTCTTGCGGCCACCAGCTCTTTAGGTGCTGAAGTTAAAGGACTCGAATATCGCAATGGATAACCAAAACCCGGCAGCCCCGCCCGATACCGATTCTTCACCGGACAAAGTCGAGCTCGCCATTACTTTAGATGCAAAGCTTCTAGAGCAAATCAATCACTTGACAAACAACCCTAGTAAAGTAATTGAAGTTGCTGTGCGCCAATGGTTGCGCGGTGGAATGCGGCGCGACGATGATCTCTCTCGCCCTCTCTATCGGAATCCTCCTGTTCCCCCTCGTGGAGAGTGGAACGATTAAGTCGTTAAACCGTAGAAGCCCACAGCTCAGCAAAATAACGCTCTAAGGCGTTAGTTCGACCCTGGCTTGGGTCATTCTAGGGGTGCAGTGTGGCTCATCATGAAAAATGCTATTCAAAAAGTTAGTCGCCGCTTGGCCTATCTCTAACCCTGTTTGATAGGGGCGATCGCCCTCAAGTTCTGTAGAGTTGAATCTATGACACAGTCAGCCTATCCTCGAACCCAGACAAACGGGCCAGCATCTACTGCTTCTGATGATCAGCTTTTGACCCAACCGACCGAGCAATCATTACCGATCACCGAACCGCCGGGTAAGCTTGTGCTGATTCATTCGGCGACGGGAGAGGTCTCGCTAATGCAGTGGCCTGGGGCGGTGAGCAGCGGGGCTGTTCTCCCAGGTTATACGCCTAAGATCAATACAATCATCTCAGAGGCAGAATTTGCTCTGTATTGGCAAAAGGTACAACAGGTGCTCAGCTCTGGCCAAAAGCTGGCGTTTGCGGCGTCACTGCGGTGGGGTGACCTAGCGTTTCCTTTTAATCTGGAAATTTATCCCCTACCTGGTCCAAATGGTTCTCCAGAGCAGGTGATGCTAGTGGGAACAATTAAGGATGCGGCAGCGAAGAAAGAGGCATTGAAGGAGTCAATCGCCTCAGATATTGAGCATGGGGATAGCCGTGCAGCTCCGTCAGATAGCTACTGTCTTAATCAGCTCACCCAAATCACCTGGAATATTCGTCGCACGTTAGATTTGGAGACGATTTGGCAGCAAACCGTTAACGGTTTGGGCACTATGCTGTCGGTTCATCGTGTGCTGATTGGCGCCTACATGGAGGAATCCGAAAATATTGATATCAAGGCTGAATACGATAAGACTCACGATGCCGTCCAAGGGTCGCAGCGAGTGCGGCATCGGTCTCAGCTTCCTGGCGTTGACGAAGCGATCGCAGTTCTCCAGCCGGTGATTCACCAGTTGCCTCAGACGAAAGAGACAATTTTGGCGATCGCGACCTGCTATCAAGATATGCCCAATGGAGTAATTGTAATCTACAGCGGGCAACCCTCCCCGTGGACAACTGCCCAAGTCGAGGCCATTAGTGAACTTGCCGATCAGGTCGGGACAGCGATCGCCCACGCAACGCTCTTTAGCGAAAGTCAGTCTTTGGCCATCGAGCTGCAGCGGGTAAACGACAGCCTGATGCAAAAGCATCGAGAGCTGGAAGATGCCCGCCGCCAAGCCGAAGACGCCCGTTCCCAGGCTGAAGAAGCGTCGCGGTTGAAAAGTGAGTTTTTGGCCAACACCTCTCATGAGCTCCGCACGCCGCTCAACGGCATGATTGGCTTCCTCAGGCTAGTGCTCGACGGCATGGCCGATGATCCTGATGAGCAGGAAGACTTTATCCGGGAAGCCCATCAGTCTGCCCTGCACCTGCTCAATCTGATTAACGACGTTTTGGACATCGCCAAGATTGAGGCGGGCAAAATGCAAATTGATATGGGTACTGTTGAGCTAGAAGAGCTTTTCAGCAATGTTGAAAACTTTACTCGTCCCCAGGCTGAACAAAAGGGGCTAGCCTACGAAATTTCCATGCCGCCTACGCGGGACAACATTTTGCTGCAGGGCAATTATCAACGCTTGCTTCAGGTGATGTTGAACCTAATTGGCAACGCGATCAAATTTACCCATGAGGGCAGCGTTACCGTTAATGCTGAAGTGAAGCATCAGAAGGTCACCTTCCAGGGCAAGGAATGGCCAGGAATGGTCAAAATTAAAGTGGCAGATACGGGTATCGGCGTTTCTTTAGAGAAACAAGATCGCCTGTTTCAAACCTTTAGCCAAGTCGATGGAGAGCGCACCCGTCAATATGGCGGAACGGGGCTAGGGCTGGCTATTTCCCAAAAGCTAGTAGAGGCTATGGGTGGCGTTGTCCAGTTCATCAGTATGGGCGAGGGGCTGGGCTCAACCGTCACGTTTACAGCGCTGCTCTATCAAGAGCCCGTCTTGATCTCTGCTGAACATAACGTGCCGACTTTAGATGGCTTAGCCTAGGGGCTGTCATCATTTAGCGGTCAAGTCTTTATGCGGAATGCGTTTCAGCCCCTAGTTTATTGTGCGGGGCGGGCGCGGTAATGCTTATACCGGAAACATTCTGGTTTTAATTGATGACGCGCCCTGAGGCAGCCCCAAAATCAGCGGCAAACCGTGCGACTCTCTTTAGCGTACTGAGGCAGAACTCAGGGTCGCTTTGGGATAGGCAATGCGCTTATGGTTGTACTGCTGCCAAACTGCTACAAAAATTTCGGCAATGGTGGCCATATTCTCTCGGGTCAGGCAAGAATCTACTAGCTGATTGTCTTTCCAGCGGGCGCGCAAAATTTTGTTAACCATAGCGAGCGCTTCTTCGGGGGTCGCTTCTTTAAGCGATCGCAGCGCCGCTTCGCAGGAGTCTGCCAGCATGACAATGCCTGTTTCAGGAGACTGGGGAATCGGGCCATCGTAGCGAAAGTCTTCTTCGCTCACCTGAATAGCGGGGTCGGCCTTGGCTCGTTCCTTCGCTTGGTGGTAGAAGTAGCTAATAATCATGGCGCCTTGATGCTCCGGAATAAACGCCTGAATTGCTCGGGGTAACCGATGCTTGCGAGCCATCTCCAGTCCTTTGGTGACGTGCTTTTTAATAATGTCAGCGCTGACCCAGGGATCATGGATTATGTCGTGCTTATTAACCCCACCCATCTGATTTTCGATAAAGCCTTCGGGATCGTGCATTTTGCCGATGTCATGGTACAGCGTTCCTGCCCTAACCAGCTCCACATTACATCTCAGGGCGCGGGCGGCCGCCTCTGCTAAGGAGGCCACAAACAGCGTGTGCTGAAAAGTGCCGGGAGCCACAGCCGCAAGCCGCTTTAGCAGGGGACGGTTGGGGTTAGATAGCTCCGCCAGCCGAATGGGGGTGACCAAATCAAATAAATGCTCCAGGTAGGGACTGACGCCAATCGCCCCAATGCTGCAAAGAATGCCATACAGCGCCTGCACCGCTGAAGCGGTAAAAATGCTGTACCAAGCCGCGCTGGAAACGGGACTAAACATCAGAGTCAAAATCAGATAAACCAACCCTTGGGTCAGCCCAACGGCACCGCCCAGGAGAGCGAGTTCTTCACGCGATCGCAGGCGAGAGGCAACTAACGCCCCCAGCAATGCTCCGGCTGCGCTAGCCGCTAGCGTAATACCGCCGACAGCAGTACCGATAGGCAAGATGATGCCCAGCAGCACCACGACCGTACTGCCCAGAGCCGCGCCATAAAAACTGCCCACCAGCAGCCCAACCCCAACTAGACTCGCAGCCGGAATCCCCAGCGCGATCGCCCCGGCTGCTCCCAACGTAAGCAAAACCACTAAGCTATAGTCGCGCTGTCGCAGACCAGCATGGTAAAAGTGCTCTACCAGCAAAAAGATACAGATACCGCCACCAATCAGGGCCGCAAAACCCGCAAAGCCCAGCCAGTAAAATCGGCGACGACTGAGATTGAAATAATCGAGTACGGCAAAGTCTTCCGCAGAAATTGTCTCTCCGGCTGCAATAATCACTTCTCCCGCACTCACGTTGACCTCGACGGGGTCTACAGCTTGAGCCGCCTGCTCAGCCTGTAGCCGCGTGCGCTCTGGATCAACAATCAGGTTGCTCTGCAGGGTTACGCTTAATAGTTGGGTGGCCATTTGTTCTGCCGCTGGGGGCACTTGCCCTTTAACCTGGAGGCGAATTGCCCGCTGAAGCACATTTTCCGGGAGTTCTGGCGCAATTCCCTGGGCCAACATCCGATCTGCCACAGCTCGAACTTGCCGTTGGGTTTCCTGCCAGTCCTCCGCAGAGAGATCGAGAATGACGGGCTGCAGCGGAAAGTTCTGATTTTGACGAATCAAAGCCTGGAGATCTGCCTGGGCCTGACGATAGTT
>JBCDFX010000172.1:0-8231 GCA_039177155.1 Cyanobacteria bacterium P01_H01_bin.119 | reverse complement strand
TCTGCGGGGCTTGAGGACCATCTGCAAATTATTAAATCTGAGATCACTCATTTCAAGCCGTCCCGTATCGCAATCGATTCCCTCTCTGCCCTCGATCGCGGCGTTAGCAATAATTCGTTTCGGCAGTTTGTTATTGGCGTAACGGGCTATGCCAAGCAGGAGGAGATTACCGGCTTCTTTACCAACACCACAGAGCAGTTTATGGGATCTCATTCCATTACGGACTCTCATATCTCCACTATTACAGACACTATCTTGATGCTTCAATACGTTGAAATTCGGGGGGAGATGTCCCGGGCAATCAACGTTTTTAAGATGCGAGGCTCCTGGCATGATAAGGGCATCAGAGAATACACCATCAGCGCTCGCGGCCCTGAAATTAAGGACTCTTTCCGCAATCTAGAGCGCATCATTAGCGGTGCCCCCACGCGCATCACCGTGGATGAGAAAAGCGAGCTATCTCGGATTGTAAAAGGCGTAAAAGGCTCCGACACGGGGCTTTAAACCGGGAACCAGCATAAATAAAATCATGTCCGATAATTTCTGGGGAATTTGGACCGGGCGTGATACTTATTTAGGAGCTACCAGTATTCAGCTATTCGCCGAAAGGTGCGGACGGGTTTCGAGCAAATTGCCTCTACGTCAGCTCCTGCAGCGATACTAGGGGCGTTGAGCAATCTGACTAAAGCTATGTGACTAAACGAGCACGAAGGGATTCGAACCCCCGACCCTCAGAACCGGAATCTGATGCTCTATCCAACTGAGCTACGTGCCCTCAGACAGTCTGAATTGTAGCACCAATAATTAGATTTACCTTATCTGTAACGGCAGCTTACTGATTAACGTACAGCAGCTGAAGAGACGATTGGGCCGAGGCTGCGAGTGCAATTACCTCTTCGCCAACGGCTCCAGCGACACTGTGGAGCGCGCAAGCTGACCACAGCTACAGCAGCTGAAAATAAGGGTGCAATCAAAAGGCACCGATTGCTCGGTGCCCTGTGAATTTGGCGCTGCCGGTAAATGCTTATTCCGCAGCAGTGGCTAGCTCAGTGCTGCCGCGACGGCGATTGCGGGTGAGGGTATTAAATAGCATCTGACCGATGGCTTTTACCAGGTTGCCTTCGAGCTCTTTGAACAGTTCCATATTGATGCCGAAGGCGTCATTTGCCTCGGCCACAATGGCCTCGGCCATGGCGTCATCGATGGGCATTTCGTCTAGGCCGTTGCGATAGGACTGTTTGAAGGCTTTTTCGTCTGCGATCGCGTCAAACTCATAAAACGCTGTGCCTTCACCGTCGCTGAGGTTCATCGCCCGCTGGGCAATACCCTTGAGAATCTGCCCCCCCGATAAATCACCCAGATAGCGAGTGTAGGAATGGCCAACGAGCAGCTCAGGCTGGGTGTCAGACACGTCTCGAATCCGCTCAACATAGGCCTGTCCGGCGCTAGAGGGCGCAATCTGCTCCTGCCAGTTAGAGCCGTAGTAGTAGGCTAGATCTTCTTCCAGGGCGGCTTTGCGGTGCAGCTCTGGCAGATAGATTTTAGAGACCACGGGATGTTCACGGTGACGCTCTAGCTCCTCTTCCATGGCGCTATACACGAAATAGAAGTTGGCTACCAGCCTTCGGTAGGAATTTTTCTCAACAACACCGCGCAAAAAACAGCGGACAAACCCCACGTTCTCTGCCATGGTGTGCGCTTTCTTGGTGCCTTCGCGGAGCTTGGTTGCTAAATTACTGGTCATAAAAATGTCTCGCCTGCGGAAATCTTAAACAGCCATAAAAAGAACCTATGGTTCAGATTAGACCGATTTGATGAGAGATTGTATTACTTTTTTTTACATCATTCCCTTGTTGATGAAGCCTCTAATTCGCTTAGCGGTGTCCAGCCCGCCCGCCAGAGCGTTCGGTTCTTTAACTGTTGGGCGTTGATCCACAGCCGGGCTGAGGCATCGCAAGAGGCGACCAGTTCAGCAAAGACTAGAGCGCCTTCATTCTTGCGATTGACGACCTGAAAGTGACGCCAGCCCAAGGTTTTCTGCTGAGCTGTCCATTTAGATCCCAGCAAGTAGGGGTATTTTTGTTTCTTGGGCATCTGGCTAGTGCTGTAGCTGGCGTCTTAGGCCGCGAAGATGGACGGCGCGGCTGGTTATTGTGGCGGCATTTGCCTGAAGCTGAACGTAGATTTTGCCGGAGAACATCTGGCGCAGAAGCGATCGCTGATAAACCCAGATTTCCCCAGTCTCGTCTTCTACCGTATCGGCGCGGCGATAGCCCATTTCATCCAGTATGGGGTTAAGCCGCTCCAGAAAAGTTTTGCGCTTGCCGTTGAAGGGAACCTCTAAAGTTGCTGAGCGGTTGAAATAGCCGCCAATGGTGCCCCCAAACAAGCCAATTGCCGCCCCCATCTGCATCGGGATTCCGGTGCCGTAGGGAATCTGTAGGGACTGAGCCGCCATCAACGAGGCCAGCAGCGTACTGCCTGAGAAGTAGTACAAAAAAGTCAGGAAGAATCCGGGCCCAAAGGCTGGGGGTGACAGGTTGAGATTTCGCAGCGATGAGTTGGACACTGGAACTAAAAAATGGAGAACAAAGAGAATGCGGCAATGGGAGCAGCACTGCCTGTATCCTACGGGAATTGATGCCGTTTGCGGTGTGGACAACACGGTATAGCGCAGCTTGGCTCAGTCGCGTTTTGGAATTGATGCTTATAATGTCGTCTGCAAATTGTTTTGCTGGTTAGTATCAGGCTGACTAGTCATTGATCTCAGTTCTTTTGCTGCACGCCTATGATTGAAGTTGAACAGCTCAGCAAAGTTTACGGCACGACGGAAGCCATCCGAGCGGTAACCTTTGAGGTCAAGTCGGGGGAGATTTTAGGGTTTCTGGGGCCGAACGGTGCCGGGAAAACTACCACCATGAGAATCTTGGCGGGCTATCTGCCTGCAACCCGGGGGTCGGCGCGAATTGCTGACTACGAAGTCCACGCCGATTCTATGGCTGTGCGTCAGCGCATTGGCTACCTGCCGGAGAGTCCGCCTCTGTATCCAGATATGACGGTGGAGGGCTTTTTATATTTTGTTGGACGCATCAAAGGGGTGTCGGCTGGAGATCGCCCCGGTCGTGTCACCTCTGCTATTGAGCGCTGCGGCCTAGCTGATAAGCGCAAGGTGCTGATTCGCAAACTGTCTAAGGGCTACCGTCAGCGGGTGGGCATTGCTCAGGCGATTGTTCACGATCCGCCGGTGATTATTTTGGATGAGCCAACGGTGGGCTTAGATCCTCGCCAGATTATTGAGGTGCGGAATTTAATCAAAAGTTTGGCGGGGGAGCATACGATTATTCTCTCGACCCATATTTTGCCAGAGGTCAGTATGACCTGCGATCGCGTCACGATTATCAACCAGGGTCAAATTGTGGCCACCGACAGCCCGGAAAATCTGACCCAAAAGCTGGCGGGAGAAACCACCTACGAGGTGGAGGTTCAGGGCGATCCCCGCATTGCCCAGCAGCAGCTCAACGCCTTGGCTGAGGTCAGCCGGGTAGATCTAATAGCAGGTGGTGATAGCGGCGGCCACGGCCGCCATCGTCTTTTGGTTGCTGCTCCCCCCAATAGCGATCCCGGCAGCGCCATTGCGTTAGCCCTGATTCAGGCCGGGCTAGGGCTCTATGAGCTAAAGCGCGATCGCGTCAGTTTAGAAGATGTGTTTATCAACCTCACCGGGGTAGATGGCCTCAGCGCCTCTGACCCCAGCAGCTTAGAACAGGCCAGCTCAGCCGGGGAATCTCAGCCGCCTGTAGAAGACCTGGATGCCGAGGAGCCTGCTGGGGATGTCGCCCCACTTCCAACCTCTGAAGCCTCTGAAACACCTGAGGAGTCCGAAGCATCTGAAGATTCTAAGGAGGTCTTCTAATGGAGATTCGAGCTGCAGCGGGCAGTGTTGTCGCGATTTATCGACGGGAGCTGCAAAGCTACTTTGCCTCGCCGCTCTCCTACGGAGTGGCCACTATTTTTTGGCTAATTGCGGGCTTCTTCTTGGTGATTTCTTTACTTAGTCCGGCAGGGTTGATTGCTCAAGTTGCCCAGGCCGACCAGCAGGGAGCCGCCGCTACGGTGGATGTGGCCTACGAATTTTTGCGGGGCTATTTGGGCCTGCTGGGGTCTCTGTCGATGTTTATTTTGCCCATGCTCTCTATGGGGCTATATACCGATGAGCGCAAGCTCGGCACTCTGGAGCTGTTGGCCACGTCACCTGTGACCAACTGGGCCGTGGCGCTGGGCAAATTTTTAGCGGTGCTGACATTTTTTATCACCCTGCTGCTGCCGGTGCTCCTGTGTGAATCCATTGCCATAGGCGCTGCCGAACCGCCAATTCAGCCCATGGTGTTTTTGATCGGGCATTTGGGTCTGGTGCTGCTGGCCGGAAGCATTTTGGCCCTGGGCATGTTTATCTCGTCGCTGACGGAAAGCACTGTGCTGTCTGCGGTTATGACCTTTGGGTTGGTGCTGCTGCTGTGGGTAGTGGATCTGATCGCCCAGTCACTGCAGGGTCCTTTGGGGCAGGCGATCGCCCATCTTTCTCTACTGCGCCACTACACCGACTTTACCCAGGGCGTTTTAGATTTGAGCAGCCTAATTTTATTTCTCAGCTACAGTCTTTTGGGTCTATTTTTAACTGCCCAATCGATTGAGGCACTTAGGTTTCAGCGGTCTTGAGTTTCCCCTTGGTTCTTTATCCTGGGGTTTTTATCCTTGGGTTTTATCATGGGGTTTTCGCTGGCACAACCGCTGCGGCGCGGTCTCGACGTTTAGTACACCTTCTCCAATCCTCAGAGCTTTATGGATCTTGTGCGCTACGGCAAATTTCTTAAACATCTGGTTTGGCCTGGTTTAACCCTGACCACCGCTGGCGCTGTGGCGGGTATAACGGCGGGCTGGACGCCCCTGGCTGCGGCATTGCTGCTGGCAGGATTGGCCTTAATTGGGGCAGGGCTGTACTTTAGCGGAGCTATTACAGGCAGCTTTTGGCAGCGACGATCGACCCAGGCCAGCACCAACGCCCTGATTGCGACCGTTGCGCTGGTGGTTATTTTGGCCATGGGTAATTTTTTGGCGGTGCGCTACCTGGGCCGGCTTGATCTGACCGAAAATCAAATTTTTACCTTGGCACCTCAGACCCAAACTTTGGTGCAGCAGTTGAGCCAGCCCGTTGAGATTGTGGTTTTTGACTCGACGCGATCGCCCCAGGATGAACAGTTGCTCACCAGCTATCGTCGCCAAAATCCCGACAGCTTTAGCTTTGAATATATCGACCCGGTTTCTGATCCCGTTACCGCCCAGTCCTTTGGGGTTCAAACCCAGGGTGAGGTGTATTTGGTAATGGGAGACAAGCGACAACTGGTGCAAAGGGTCAGCCCGGAGGAACGGCTCTCGGAACGGCGGCTCACCAACGAGCTTGATCAAATTACCCGCGATCGCGACACGGTGATTTATTTTCTGCAGGGTCATGGAGAATACGCCATTGACGGCTCAGAGCCCGGCCTATTTAATGCGGTCACGGCGCTCGAAGACAAAAACTACACAGTCAGGCCCCTCAACTTTGATCAAGGCGCTACCGACGATACTTTTGGGCTATTTGAGGAATCACCGCCAGATGAATTTGCCGATGGGGAAATCGGCGAAGACCCAGAGAGTGCCCCATTAGAAAATCCAGATGCTCCAGATGCTCCAGATGATTTAGGGGAGACACCAGAGAATGCTGAAGCGGCCAATCCAGATTTGGACGCCGCTGAAGATGGGCCAAAGGTGCCTGACGATGCCAGAATGGTGATTCTGGCCGGGCCGCAGCAGGCCCTGTTTGAATCAGAAGCCAAAGCCCTAGAAGACTTTCTAGATCGCGGCGGCAATGCGATGATTTTGGTCGATCCCAACAGTGAGGCTGGGGTCGCTTCTGTGCTGGCCGGCTGGGGCATAACCCTCGGCGGCGGACTGGTAATTGACACCTCTGGCTCCGGCCAGTTGATTGGGTTAGGGCCAGCGGCACCTCTGGTGACCCGCTATGGTAATCATCCTATTACCCAAGATTTTGACAACGGTCGCTCTTTCTTCCCGGTGGTGCAGTCCATCACCGCCGACACCGTCCCAGGCATCACCACCGAACCGCTGCTATTTACCGCCGAACAAAGCCAGATCGGCACCATTACAGAAAGCGGCGACCTAGAGTTCGATCCGGCCACTGCTGAGCAGGGTCCCTTTGCCGTTGGCTATGCCCTGAGTCGTGAAGTCACTGACGAAATCATTGCCACGCCAGCGCCCGAGGATATTTTGCCAGAGGATGTCCCGTCAGAGGCTGCGGAGGATGCCCCAGCACCAGAGGCCCCAGAATCAGAGGCCCCAGAATCAGACGCTAATGTAGAACCTTCAACAGAAGTGGCTGAGGCAGACGCTGATGATAGCCCCGAAATCTCAGAAAGCTCTGAGTTAGACGCCGGAGAAACAGCATCTAACCCAGAGGAGGAAGCTGAGGAATCCATTGACGAAGAAGTTGTGGACGAAGAAGTCACCGGCGAAGAAGTCACCGGCGAAGAAGTCACTGGCAACGTCGAGGAATCTGAATCCTCTAGTGAAGCGCCACTGGATGCAGCGGAACCTGAAAATGAGGCCGATACCCCCGGCAGTGGTGATGAAGAAATCGCTGAAGAGACTTTGGAGTCTCGTCTGGTAGTGATTGGTAACTCTACCTTTGCCACGGACGGCTATTTTGACCAACAGCTCAACGGCGATGTCTTTATTAATGCTGTTACCTGGCTGGAGGAAGACGCTGACGCCACCCTATCCATCGCTCCCAAGGAAACGATCAATCGCCGTATCTTGATGACGCCTCAGCAGCAAATTAGCCTGCTGGTATTTTCCCTGCTGGTGTTGCCATTGGTGGGCATTGTTGGCGCGATCGCGATGTGGCTGCGCCGTCGCTAGGGCGCGTCATCAATTAAAGCCAGACTGTTGCTGGTATAAGCATTACCGCGCCCGCCCCGCATAACAAACTAGGGGCTGAAACGCATTCAGCATAAAGACTTGACCGCTAAATGATGACAGCCCCTAGGAGGTCAAAACGATGAAATTTCAGCGCAATACGCTTATCTTGGTCGGCGTGGCGGCAGTGCTCTCGGTGGCAGTGCTGATCAGCGAAGCCCGCCGCTCTCAAATTGATGGCGAAGCTGGCAGCGCGGCGGTGGCTGGCCGCGATCGCTTATTTCTTTTTGAAGAATCTGACATTGCGGGCCTCACGATTGAAAAAGAGCGAGAAACCCTGGTGTTTGAGCGCAGGGAAAACGGCGATTGGCAAATGCTAGAGCCCGAAAACGTGCTGGCTGAGCAGGCCGCGATCGCGTTTTTACTCAATCTTGTCACCACGGCTGTCCCCAGTCGGATCTTCACCATTGAGCCCGATAAACAAGAGAACTTCGGCCTTAATTCACCCACGGCCACTGTTACATTGACCCTGACCAACGGCGAAACCCACACCCTGCTGCTGGGCGCAGCGGACTTTAGCGGCGGCTCGCTCTATGCGGTGACCAATCCAGCCGAAGACAGCGAATCCGATAGCGAGCCAATCGAAGTTGCCGTTGTCCCCATTGACTTTGTTAACGGGGTGACGCGATCGCAGGAGGAGTGGAAGGCCATAGTTGAAGAGCCGGTTGAAGACTCCAGTGAAGAGCCCGTCGAGAACTCAGTTAAAGGCTCTGAGAATGGGACAGATGACGATACCCCTGAAGTAGACGGCTCAGCTGTAGAAGCCGAGGAACAAAACGGAGACCCCTCCTCTGACGACCTGCCATAGTGATGGCAGGTCAGTTCCCTCCCGCTTCTAGACCCGAGCGCCTGCCTTCTTAACAGGCTAAAATCAGATGCAGACTTTCCAGAAAAAGCGGTTATGGTTCGTCTCGATGATCAACAACAGGCTCAACCCGCCGAGGTTTCCTCCTCGCAGAAGGTTGCCGTTGCCGCCAATGCCAATGAACCTATTGCCTGTCCTCCGCCCGGTCTCTATAGTGACGAACCGCCTTTGGAAACTGACTTTCATCGCGAACAGATTGACTTACTTATTCGCCTGCTTAAGTACTGGTGGCGTGAGCGCAACGACGTTTATATTTCTGGCAACCTCACGGTCTATTACAGCGCTGAAGAAACGAAGAAACGCGATTTTCGCGGCCCAGATGTGTTTGTGGTGT
>JBCDFX010000171.1:0-8244 GCA_039177155.1 Cyanobacteria bacterium P01_H01_bin.119 | reverse complement strand
GAGCAATCCGTCCGACGGCCTGACTAATAGCATTGGGAATAGCGCGGGAATGGCTGTGGCGATCGCGATTCCAGTTGACATTTTCTTGCTCGGTGCGGAGCGCAATCCGGGCCATGGTCGCCACCGCTTCCACTGGATAATCACCAACTGCTGTTTCGTTGGAGAGCATCACCGCATCGGTGCCGTCCAAAATAGCGTTTGCTACGTCGGACACTTCAGCCCGCGTGGGACGAGGATTGCTGGCCATACTGTCTAACATTTGCGTGGCGGTAATCACCGGGATACCCAGGCGGTTGGCGGTGGTAATCAGCCGCTTTTGTAAAATTGGAACTTCTTCTGCAGGTAGCTCTACCCCTAAATCACCCCGCGCCACCATAACGCCATCGGAGAGCGATAGGATAGCCTCCATTTGTTCAATGGCTTCGTGCTTTTCAATTTTGACGATAACGGGCACCTGCTTTCCGGCATTGGCGATAATTTCTTTGATTTCTAGTACGTCTTGAGGGTTTCGCACAAAACTCAGCGCTACCCAATCTACCCCTTGATTGAGGCCAAACATCAAATCTCGCCGATCTTTAGCCGTCAACGCTTTAACTGAAAGATAAACGCCTGGAAAATTGACGCCTTTACTGTTGGAGAGTTTGCCACCGACGACTACCCGACAGTGCACGTCCCGAGCGTCTCGATCGACGCTTTCTACCCTCATTTCTACGCGGCCATCGTCGAGCAAAATAGTGGAGCCTGCAGGTACCTCATCTGCTAGAGGTTCATAGGTAATCGAACTTATGGTTTGAGTTCCGGCGATGGGGCGGCTGGTAAGAATAAAGGGATCGCCTGCACTGACATGAATAAAGCCCTGCTCAAATTTGCCTAATCGAATTTTTGGCCCCTGTAAATCTTGCAAAATACCGACAGGCTGATTGAGTTCAAAAGAGAGTTGTCGAATTAATCGAAGGCTGCGCTGGTGATCTTCATGGGTACCGTGGGAAAAATTAAGTCGCAGCGTAGTCGCCCCAGCCTCAATCAATGCTCTTAGGGTGAGTGCATCTTGAGTTGCAGGCCCAATGGTGGCAACAATTTTGGTGCGGCGTAGTGCAGGTCGTAGTTGCATAGACTCAGCTCTTAATCTCCTTCACTCTGGGTCAAAATAGGCTGCCAATAGAATGTTGCTCATCATCCCATGCTCGGTCGTCTCTCAGCAGAGCGATTGCAAGACCGATTCTGGCTTACTCATAAATCCCGACCACCTAAATCGATCGGGAGAAACAGGGGATCGCGCCGTGGTTCAGCTCTCTCAACGGATGCGGTTTCTTTTACAGGGACGACCCTATCTTTAGGAAAAAATCCATAAAATGAGCTAATGTCACAAAACTTTATTATTCACGCCCCGTAGCGTATACTACCGACATAGTTTTTAAGGAGTAAAATGCCGATGTCAGCGGCAGTTCAGCCCCTGAGCACGCGTAAAACCGTCCCCTCCGAACTGCTTAAAGCAGACGGCGGGTTAAGCCCCAACTTAATCATGTTTTTGGCGGCAGTTGCGCTGGCAACGCTTTCGACCACGGGATATTTTCAATGGGGGCTGCCGGGCTGGTGCTGCTTTGCGCTTAATACTTTAGCCCTACATCTGGTGGGCACGGTGATTCATGATGCTTCCCATCGAGCTGCCCATCGTAATCGAATCATTAATGCTTGTTTAGGTCACGGCAGTGCGTTGATGCTGGGGTTTGCCTTTCCGGTGTTTACCCGCGTTCATATGCAGCACCATGCTAATGTCAATGATCCTGAAAATGATCCCGATCACTTTGTCTCTACTGGAGGCCCGCTGTGGCTGATTGCAGCTCGGTTCTTCTACCACGAGATTTACTTCTTTAAGCGCCGGCTCTGGCGCAAGTGGGAGCTGCTGGAGTGGTTTATCAGCCGCGCCATTGTTGCAGCTGTGGTAGCTGCCGCGATTCAGTTTGACTTTTTAGGCTATATCTTTAATTTTTGGTTTTCTCCAGCCTTAGTCGTCGGGCTGGCGCTGGGATTGTTTTTTGACTACTTGCCCCATCGTCCCTTTGAGGAGCGCGATCGCTGGAAAAATGCTCGGGTCTATCCGGGGGCGCTGCTCAACCTGTTGATTATGGGTCAGAACTACCATCTGATACACCATCTCTGGCCGTCTATTCCTTGGTATAACTACAAGCCAGCCTATGAGATTATGAAGCCGCTCTTAGACGAAAAGGAATCGCCTCAATCTTTAGGCTTGTTGAAGGGTAGAGATTTTTTTGGATTTCTGTACGACCTGTTTCTGGGTATTCGGTTTCACCACAAACAGCCCTTTAGTTTTTTGTTTAAGAGGGCTGACAAATCAGCGGAGACAGATATTTCTTGGAGCGGGTCATCAGTTGACCATCAAGCTAAGCGATAAGCGAGAGGCCGGCTGGAGCAAAATCCTATACTGCTGCTACGTCCCAGTCGGGCCGAAGGGCTTTTGCTCCTCGAAGGTAAGGGTGCTGGATTTCAGCCTGGGTCACGGGTAGATAAGCGTGAATCAAAAATCGAATACATCGCTGAAGGCTGCCCCGCACGGCCATTTGCTGTACGTCCAGCAGCGCTACGTTATCCCAGTTTGGGCGCTGACGGGCAACCTTGGCTGGAAAAATAGCATCGAGGTCGGAGGTGACTGAAAAAGTGGCGCTGATAATGTTTTGGGGATTGAGCTGATTACGACGCTCTAGCTGGATAAGCAGCTCATGAACTGCTTCAGTCATTGCTTCCGCCGTATTTTCTGGAACTGTAGTAGCCCCTCGAATAGCTCGAACTCGCCAACCACTATCAGACTTATCCATAGCAACAGTTGTCCTTAGATTTGATATTGCGGGCCTATTTGCAAGCAGTTTGTAACTCTAGTCAGCTTGCTTACAGCACCCAGTATCGCTGGGCTGTTTTGCCCAAAGCAACCAGATCTTAATCGGTGCCCCAAACAGCATTTGTCTTGAACAGCCTCTGTCTTAGTTGGATTGGCGACTGTCATAAGAGATGATGCCCCATCTTAGCAATGACGAATAGCTGATGGAATTGTCAGTCGGTGAGCAGTCGCTGCGGTATCAGGGTCGATAGAGCCAGAGGGGCATGCCGCTGGTGCTCAGCTCAAATTCAAGGGTTTGAGCCAGCGTCGAGAAATGGGGGCTGCTGATGCCCAATAGGGAGCGGGTCTGGTTTCCCGGTAAAAATCGGCTTAAGAACCGCTTGGGTTCTTCTATGGTGTAGCAGTCGGCTTTTTCGGGATCTAAGTCTGCTAGCTCGGCAGCCCAGCGGCGCGCATCGTCTTCGCTGCCGAGGCGATCAACAATGCCGTGGTCAACGGCCTGCTGCCCAGTAAAAATGCGGCCATCGGCAAAGCTTTTAACGGTTTCTACGGTTAAACTACGCGCTTCGGCAACGGTTTGTACAAACTGCTGATAGCTGACGTCGATCAGCTCTTGCAAGATGGTTTGTTCAGGCTGGGTTAGCTCTCGGTCAAAGGCCAAAATATCTTTGTATGGACCTGACTTAATCACTTTGAAAGACACGCCGACCTTGTCGAGTAGTCGCTCTAAGTTATTGCCGCGCAAAATGACGCCGATGCTGCCGGTTATGGTGCCGGGGTTAGCCACAATATGCTGGGCCCCCATACCGATGTAGACACCGCCAGAAGCAGAGATATTGCCAAAGCTGGCGACAATTTTGGTTTTTTCTCGCAGGCGCATCAGCGCGTTGTAAATTTCTTGAGAATCGCCGACGGTGCCGCCAGGGCTATCAATTCGCAGCAGCAGGGCTGGAAATTTCTTGATTTCGACTTCTTTCAGTGCCTCTAGCACGCGCTTCCGAGTAGCTCCGGCGATCGCGCCAGTAATCTCAATACGAGCAATTTGCTTGCGAAAGCGGGGTTTGAAGGGCCAAATCATAACGCTTATCTGTAACTTTTCTAACTGTACCGGGATAAGGGATTCTTCAAATGCCAGAGTCGCGATCGCGAGCAATGCATCCGTCGCCGCTCTGTTGAGGACAAGGCTGTGCGCCAGCTTGTTATCTGGCTAAGTATTCCAGTGATGGTCGGTGCTGTAAGCGATCTGGCTAAGGCTACAGTTGTCGTAGATTTAGCCCCGCATCCGGTCTATTAGCTTAACAATACTTTAGAATAAGCTCCAGAAGCGACAAATCATATCTCTGTCCATGGACAATGCGCCCGGCTCAGGCCAATCTTTTAATCTGACCAAATCTTCACTACTGGTGATTGCGCCATTTTTTTTATGGGGCACCGCTATGGTGGCGATGAAAGGCAGCATTGATCAGACTACGCCGCTGTTTTTAGCCAGTTTGCGTCTGCTGCCTGCTGGGGTGTTAGTTTTAGTCGCCGCCGGGTTGATGGGCCGGCCGCAGCCCGCCGGATGGCGAGCCTGGCTGTGGATTAGTCTGTTCGCTTTTGTCGATGGCACCCTGTTCCAGGGGTTTCTGGCTGAGGGGCTTCAGCGTACGGGGGCTGGTCTGGGCTCTGTCATGATTGATTCTCAGCCGCTGGCGGTGGCGATTATGGCGCGCTTCCTGTTTGGAGAAGTGGTCGGGCTCTTTGGCTGGCTAGGGCTGGGATTTGGGATCTCGGGAATCAGTTTATTGGGACTCTCTGATATCTGGGAGCAGAATATGCTGGCGGGGCAGCCGATGCAGTTTGCTCCGGGTTCTATCTCGATTGCTGGCTTTTTTCAGCAGGGAACGGGACTTATGCTGATGGCTGCCCTGTCTATGGCGGTGGGCACCGTACTGATTCGCTATGTCTGTCGCCATGCGGATCCGATCTCGGCGACGGGTTGGCATATGATTTTGGGCGGTATTCCACTGCTGATTCAGTCGGGACTGACCGAGTCTGAGCAGTGGCAGCATCTAGCAATTGGAGATTGGGGTGCGATCGCTTACAGCACTGTTTTTGGTAGCGCGATCGCCTATGGCATCTTCTTTTACTTGGCATCTATCGGCAATTTAACCAGTCTAAGCGCCCTGACGTTTTTAACCCCTGTTTTCGCGCTGGTATTTGGGAACCTTTTCCTAGGCGAGGTGCTCTCCCCAATACAGTGGTTTGGGGTGGGTTTGACGCTGATTAGTATTTACTTGGTCAATCAACGCCAAATTCTGGCTCAAAAAATTGGCCGATCGATGCCCGAAACTCTTGATGCTGCACCGACAATGGCAGCCTCTCAGCCTGAAACTGATAGCCGCTCAGCTTAAGCGGGCGCGCGATTGAAAATATCTAGTGGTTAAAACATTGCTTGGCTTAAACAGGTACTCTGGAGTTGGGTATTCTGGATATGAAGGCAAGGTAATGAATGGCTCAAGGCCGTAAATTGAGCTATATGCCAATTGAGCCATATTTACGAGTAAACAGCCTACGGTTACGATATCAGGTACTTTAACTTAGGTAAGTTGGGCATTTACACAACAACTCCGCTGGTTGGATGCAAACTGATTAGGGTGCAGAGAAGAAGGCACAACCGTTATCTGTGATGATTCATCGTTCTACTCTGCTGATTTTGGCATGGGCCGTGTTGGGAAATACTCCAATGCTGATTGGAGCCAGATATGCTGTGGCCGCAGAGAATCTAATTGCCCAAGCTTCTACGTCACAAAATTCTACCGCCGTTCCCACAGTGGATGATTTGAGCAGTCAAGATTTGTTAAATCTGCAAATTCGGCTGCAAACCCTTGGCTACTACAACCAGGCTGTAGATGGGGCAAATCGAGCAGATACCATAGAGGCATTGAAGCGTTTCCAGGCTGATGCGGGCCTTCCGGATTCAGGTAATTTAGATGCCACTACGATTGATCAGCTCCAAAATCCAAGGCTGATTTCACAATCTTCTGAGGACGAAGCGGATACCCCATCTACCTCAGAGCCAGAAGCTAACAGTTCAGATTCAGAAGCTGATGAGAGTCCTTCTGTCACGTCTGATGAAGATTCTCAAGCGGTAGAGGATACCAGTGAGGATGATTCTGAGTCCGTAGGGTCGGAAGAGCCCGCAGGCTCTGATGCTGGGAATGCTGACCCAGAAACTGAACCAGTAGAAGCTGAACGCAGCAATATACGGTGGCTGCTGTGGATGGTGCTAGCTGGAATCGCCCTGGCCGCTTTGGGAGGTGGTCTGGTTGCTTTTAACCGGATGAGCGGCGTTCAAGCTCAGGATGATGATGAGGATAGCGGTAGAGATAACGCTGGTTTTAGAGCCCGCGATCGCTCGTCTATCTCAGCTGACGACACCCCTTCTGAAATCACCGTTAATGCTGAAGCGATCGCCGATCAGCCGCCAGAGTCTGTGCCGGAGTCTGTGCCAAAGTCTGCGCCGCGTAACGGTCACCATCCAAGTGCTAATGGCAATGAACCGGCTGCCGCCAGCGCCCGGTCGTCTCAAAATAATGCTTCAGCATCGTCATCACTCGATCAACCCACTCAACGATTGGCAAAGCGCGACGGGGTAGAAAGTCTGATTCAGGATTTAGAAGTGAGTAACCCCAGTAAGCGTAAGCGCGCTATTTGGGAACTGGGGCAGCGGGGCAATTCATCTGCCCTACAGCCCCTGGTTACTCTCCTGCTAGATGCTGATTCTAAGGAGCGCAGTTTGATTTTGGCAGCGGTGTCTGAGATTAGTGTGCGAACCTTAAAACCCATGAACCGGGCGCTGGCGATCGCGATGCAAGATGAGAACCCAGAGGTGCGAAAAAACGCCATTCGCGACATTACCCGCGTTTATGATTTAACTGTTCAGGCCGCCAAGATTTTAGGGCATGTGCAAACCGATACTGACCCTGAAGTTCAAGCTACGGCTCAGTGGGCACTTCAGCAGCTTAATCGTCTGCAAACTATCTCAGCTGGAAGTGAACAGACGGCTCTGCCCAGCCCTTCCCAAAGCGTGCCTGAGTCGCTGCCTGAAGAACTTCCTAATCAGTGGTAGTTGTGGTCGATGACAGCCTCTTACAACTAGAAATTTTAGAGTTTGACTGAGATAGAGTTTGACTGAGATTTTGAAGACGCCTCACTCGGTTCCACTCAAGTTGTTGTGGATGTCTACGCCGGTTGGCCCACTGGGGTCTGGTCTGGGTGGTGGCGTTGAGCTGACGCTGACCAATCTAAATCAAGTTCTCTCTCAGCGGGGGCACCAGATTCAGATTGTGGCACCGGCTGGCTCTGTGCTGCCCAATATCAGTGTTATTGAGATACCGGGTGACCCGCCTCCTACGGCTCATACCCAAACGAGAGACACGCCTGCTCTAATTTCCGCAGGTGCGCTGCTGCCAGGGATGTGGGACTACGCTCGATCTCATCAGCATCGGTTTGATTTAATTGTTAATTTTGCCTATGACTGGTTGCCTTTTTACTTAACGCCGTTTTTTCAGGTTCCAGTGGCTCATTTTGTCAGTATGGGCTCACTTTCTAAGGTGATGGATTGGGCTATTGCTCAGGTGGTTGAACTTTTTCCCTCTCGCATTGGCTTTTACACTGAAACTCAGGCGCGCACTTTTAAGTCATCTATTAATCATTTATCAACCGAGGCGCTATCGTCTGGTCAAATACTGGGCAGCGCTATTGATCTTGCGCTCTATCGCTACTGCTCGGAGCCCGCTAACTGCTTGGCTTGGCTGGGGCGCGTATCACCAGAAAAAGGGCTGGAGGATGCGATCGCTGCAGCTCAGGCTACGGGCATTCCGCTTAAAATTATGGGCAAGCTGGAAGATGAGGCTTACTGGCAGCAGCTACAGGCAGACTACCCTCACGCTCCAATTCAGTATTTGGGTTTTTTGCCCACTGTTGATATGCAGGCTGAATTGCGCTGCTGTCGGGCGCTGTTGATGACGCCTCGCTGGGTGGAAGCTTTTGGGAATGTTGCGATTGAGGCGCTTGCCTGTGGTGTGCCTGTCATTGCTTACAGTCGGGGTGGCCCTAGGGAAATTGTTGATCCGGGTCGAACGGGCTATCTTGTGAGCCCAGATAGTGTTGATGGCTTAATTGAGGCGATCGCAGCCATTGATCAAATTGATCGTCGTGCTTGTCGAGAACAGGCGGAAGTCCGTTATTCTCTGGAGGCTCTGGGCGATCGCTTTGAAGCTTGGTTTAATCAGATCTTAAGTTCAATGTCTCCACTGGACTGTGGCCAGTCGGGCTAGGATAAGACGGCGGTTGGGTCTTCGTTGATAGGGAGTGCCTGGGGAAATTTCGCTTTCCCCAGACCCCAT
>JBCDFX010000170.1:0-8282 GCA_039177155.1 Cyanobacteria bacterium P01_H01_bin.119 | reverse complement strand
CGACTTTGACGGCGCTAATCTGGTAATTGACGTTTCTGGCGATGGAACCGATAACAGCGGCGGTGCAGTTACCGACGCTCGTGATGCTGCGGCTGCAGAGGACATTATTATTAACGGTCTGCCAATTTTGACAAGTTCATCGTCAATATTGTCCGATTACTACACGAATAATGTGATTACCAATGATGGATTTATTGAGGTCGCAAGCGGGTTCGAGAACTTTGAGAACGCAGTCAAGACCAAAATTGGTCGAGAAATAGCGCCCCCGGATGATCCGACGCCGCCCGACGACCCTACACCGCCAGATGATCCGACGCCACCGGATAACCCTACGCCCCCGGGCGACCCGGTATCCGTTCCCGAACCCACAGCGGTCCTTGGGTTAGTTGCAGTTGGGCTGCTGGGGCTTAGGTCTAAATTTAGGCAGTAGCCAGCTTTATAAAACCGGATGTAACCCTTGTCCAAAGCGGCCTCCTGGGATTTATCTCAGGGGGCTTTTTGAAGTTGGTTACTAACCAATTGTTTGTAAAGCCATATATCTCCAGATAGATCATGTGGGCGAAGCGGGCTGGATAGGCGAGAATTGACCTACTGAATTGCCCCCGTTTTGCTATGTCACTACTCAAGGACACGGAAGCACTTCCCGATGGCAGTCGCCTGTCTCGCCGGCAATTCACCCTAACTGGGTGGAACTATTGGTTTACGGGGGCTTGTCTGCTGGCAGTTACCGCGATCGCGAGTCTGGGCTATCGCCCGATTCAGCTCTGGGATCGGCAAATGCAGACCCTGTTTTTTGAGCTGCGGGGAGAACTGGCAGCCCCTGACGACATTGTGATTGTGGCCATTGATGAAGAGTCCCTTTCCCAGGGAGAGCACTATCAAGCTGACCCCAGCAAAAATCCTGCATTGGCGGCGATTAACCAGTGGCCCTGGCCCCGCGCGACCTACGGGATGGCAATTGAAAGGCTGCTGGAGGCAGGGGCAGAAGCCGTTGCCTTAGATTTAGTGCTGGCTGCACCGAGCAGCTATGGCCCAGAAGACGACGCAGCCTTAAAGGCCATACTGAATCGCTACGGCGATCGCGTGGTGCTAGCCGCCACCTACGGCGCAAACAGCATTACCCAGGGAGACATTACCGAATTTACGCTGCCTAATCCGGTATTTTTAGAATCCCCGGTGCATATAGGTATTATTCAGTTTCCGGTTGAGGTCGATGGTCGAATTCATCGCCAGGGGTATACCTACCTTGACCAGCAGCGTCGGCTCAATGCAGATATTGATGCAGCCAGCACAATTGAAGATGGGCTAACGACTGCCCAGAGCTTTGCTCAAGCTACCTTGCAGGCGGCTAATCAGGCGGCTCCGGTCCCACGGGGAGATAATATTTTTTTCTATGGGGGGCGGCAGGCCTTTAAGCATATTCCATTTTGGCAAATTATCGACCCCGATCCCTGGCAGAACCAGCTTCAGTCTGGGGACTATTTCGAGGGCAAAATCGTCTTAATTGGCCCAACCTTTCCTCTCAGCCAGGATTTTCATCCGGCTCCTTTCTCGGAAAGCTTTTTGTATCCGTTTCCCATGGCTGGAGTAGAAATTTTAGCCAACGATGTGGCAACGGCCCGAGCCGGAAATGCGGTAGTGAGCTGGGGCGCTCAACCCTGGCAGCAGGGATTAACCGTCATCCTATTTGGGGTTGGGGTTGGTTTGGGGCTGCGCTATATTCAACGCCCGCTGCTGCGGCTGAGCTTAACGGTGGCGGGTATGTTTCTCTGGTTTGGGGTGAGCTATGTGGCGTTTGTGGCGGGTAATGTCTTTGTGCCGATGGGAGCGCCGATGGGGGCGATCGCGATTGTGGGCGTCTCTAACTTTATGGGTGGACTTGTGTCGGAGCAGCTCCAGAAACAAAAGCTGCGGAGCACGTTAGCCCAGTATGTGACCTCACCAGTGGTGCAAGAAATTATTAGTCAGCAAAATGATTTGCAAGATCTGCTGAAGGAGCGGGCTGAAAAAGTGGTGGGTCGAGTGCTGGGCGATCGCTACTTGATTGTTAGCCTGCTGGGTGCAGGGGGATTTAGTGAAACCTATGTTGCTCAAGATCAACAGCGGCCCCAGCATCCTATCTGTGTGGTTAAGCAACTCAAAATTGTTAGCGATAAGCCCAAGGTGTATGCTCTAGCTCAGCGGATGTTTAGCAGCGAAGCAGAAACCCTAGAACGGCTGGGGCAACACAATCAGATTCCTAGGCTGCTGGCCTATTTCTCGGTAAATCACTCCTTTTATCTTGTGCAGGAAATGGTCGAAGGGGAGCTCTTTCGAGATGAGCTGGCCCGCCTTAAACCGCTTTCCCAGCATCAGGTGGTGGTGGATCTATTACAGGGGCTGCTGCCCGTGGTGGCCTTTGTCCACGAGCAGGGCGTTATTCACCGCGATATTAAACCGTCTAATATTATTCGCCGCAGGCAGGATAATCGACTGGTGCTGATTGACTTTGGCGCCGTAAAGCAAATTTCAACCGAGCTTACCGATACGGATGTGCCAATTACCTCAACCATCGGAATTGGCACCCAGGGCTATATGCCAAGTGAGCAGTCGTCAGGTATTCCCAACTTAAGCAGCGATATTTACGCCCTTGGGGTCACGGCAATCGAAGCGCTAACGGGCTCCGCTCCCAAATCTCTAGAGCGAGACGGCAGCGGTGAACTGCTGTGGATGCACCGGGTGCCCTATCTCAACAGCCATCTAGCGGCCATTGTCACCAAAATGGTGCGCTACAACTTTACCCAGCGCTACCCGTCGGCATCGGAGGTTCTAAGCGACTTGGCCAAATTAAACCTGGAGAGTTTGCCCAAAACCGCAGCCAAAACCCTACGCTCCAGCGTGCGGGCGATCGCATCTACAGAGGCTGACCACAGCGGTGCCCGGGCCTCAGCGGAACCAGATGATATAACCGCTGATACGCAAATCACCGATGCCACCTACGACGGCACGACTCAGATTTTGCCAGAGGACTGGTACGCCGATGCGCCAATGCCGCCGCGTAATCCAGGATAATGCCAATATGATTAGCGATCGCCCAGTCCTTAATCCCTTTGACAGCGCCGAGACTCTAGATATTCGGGCTCTCTTTCTGGGCCAGCGGATTGACCTGCAGCTTCTAAATAGCGGCAGTAAATTGGCGGCAGATCCGCTGAGCGTCACCGCAGGGGAGCAAGGGTGCGCTGTTTTATTTGACTACGGTGTTGCTGTGCTCATTGGCCTATCGCCCGTGGAAGAAGCCCGTTTTTTGAATGATCTAAACCCTCTGGTCGAAGCAGCCTTTAGCAACCCTGAAACTGAAGCCGAAACCCTTAAGCTCGATGCCGAAAATCCTGGCAAAGCTATTAAGGGCGCGATTTTGCTGAGTGACTTTAGCCTGCCTCAGCTGCAAATTTTGGCCGACGTGCTGGCAAAAAGCGTTGTATTGGCCTATTACGAGGTGCAAACCGCAGCGGTTTTCGATCGCATTGAACCCTTCGCGGCCAGCCTGCGCAACACCTCCGGACGACGGCTAAAAGGCGATGCCCTGCTCAAACAAATTGGCGATAATTTACTGATTCAGCACAAAATGGTGGGCCGGGTCGAAATTATTGATAAACCTGAAATGCTCTGGGAACATCCTGAACTCGATCGGCTGTATCTCAGGCTAGAAGACGAATATGAGATTCGTGAGCGTCATACGGCTTTAGAGCGCAAGCTGGCCTTAGTCTCTCTCACCGCAGAAACGGCCCTAGAGCTTCAGCACCAAAACACCAGCCTAAGATTGGAATGGTACGTTGTAATTCTGATTGTGATAGAGGTTTTGCTGTCCCTGTATGAGCTGTTTATTCAGTAGGGCGCGCTATCTAGTTAACTGCCAAAGCCTGACTATCAAGCTGTAAACACGCCCGCTCTAGTTCAATGGTTAGGGGCGTTAATCATGACCATAGCAAGTTGAAATCTAGCTATTAGCATCTGTTGTAAGCTGCAGAATTTCCTGGCCGATGGCTTCGTAATCTTGCCAGCCCCATTCGGCCCGGGCATCTCTCACCTCGTAAACCGGCACACCAGCCAAGGCCGCTTTTTGGAACGCAGACAGCCGCCGAATCGTGCCGTCGAAGAGCGGCAGCTTGGCCTCAGTCAACATCTCTCGCACCGAATCTCCGGCCTTGCTGGGCTTGGGCGGTACGGCGGTGAGCAAAATTCGGTAGTGCTGCATCTGAATTTTGCTGAGATAGTCTACGGTTAGCACCAATGCGTCGAGGGCCAGTACATCGGGAGTGGTCGGCAGCACCAGCAGATCACAGCTTTTAGACAGGGCGGTTAGGTCTTCTGGGGTGGGGCGGGCCTGGGTGTCGATAATCACGTGGTCATAGGGATACAGCTTCTGCCCAGCTTGCCACTCGTCGAGGACCGGAAAGGGAAGTTCCCCGCGCTGAGCCCAGCCAAGGGATGAGCGATTGGGGTCGGCGTCAATCAATAGGGTTTCTCCGTGCCCCTGAAAAAAGGCAGCTAGATGAATGGCGGTGGTAGTTTTGCCCACGCCTCCTTTAAAGCTGGCGACAGTGATAATCATGCTTTTAGGGTATCGCCAGTTGCGAATTCCACTGGCGGGCCGGATCGGTGCTGTAGAATCAAAGCGCTAAGATATAGCTCTAGTCAGATTGCTCACCACACTGGGTATCGCTGGAGTGGCTGACATATAAGCAATCTGACGCGCAACCCGCCCAAACCTTTCGGCGGATTGCTATATAAGTAATTTGGCTTGCAGTCTTGCCCTAGCCAGGCTGAAACTGCTGTAGGCCATCACCCGCAGCGTGACGGGAAAGAGCAGATGCGATCGCACGACATAGCCGAAATTTTGGAACACAACCGCGAGCCGCTGCGGCAGCTTAAGCGATCGCTGCGGATTTCAGCAGGACAATTTTCGGTAGTGCTGGTCCGCTGCGACTATCAGCGGCTGCAGCAGATTCTAATTGGCGACCTGCAGCAGCGGATGGACGGCGTGCAGGAGGTTAGGCTAACCTCAGATACTGCTGGCGTGGTCAGCGCGATTCGCCATCACTTACACCAAGCGGAAACGCCCCCAACCGCCCTGATGGTGACCCAGCTTTGGGCGCTGCCAAACCTCAACCAGTCTCTAAAAGATGCAAACCTAGCGCGCGATCAGCTGCGAGATTTGCTCGATTGTCCCCTGGTATTTTGGCTCAGCGATCGCGTAGTGCGCCTGGTGAGCCGCTACGCCCAAGACTTTAAAAATCAGGCCACGCCGA
This sequence comes from Cyanobacteria bacterium P01_H01_bin.119, assembly GCA_039177155.1. GTDB lineage: Bacteria > Cyanobacteriota > Cyanobacteriia > Phormidesmidales > Phormidesmidaceae > JBCBZT01. The sequence continues at coordinate 2,994 of JBCDFX010000170.1, read as the reverse complement.
CGATTGCCTTTAGCTACCCGCCCGGAGAACTGATGTGCAGTTTGCACCGGGGCGCAAACCAGATTTTTCGGCAGGTGCTGGATTTGGGCAGCGATCGCTTTTTGCCTGATTCTGCTTTAGATCTGCAAAGTGGTTCCCAACTGCGCAATGAGCTAGACGCCGCCCTGCGAGACGTGGGCGATGAAATTTCCCAGGATGCCGATTTGCAGGCCAGCTTTAGATTTCTGCAGGGACGAGATGCCCACAGTCGGATTGAAGAGATGGCGTCGGCAAAGGCGTATTACGAGCAGAGCTTAGAGCACTGGGTAGAACATTCAAGATTAGAAATTGAAAATTCAAAATTAACGCCGCAAAGCTCGGTAACGTCCGTTGCGATGCTACCGACGGCTGTTGAAAAAGCGGCTGTTTTGCACTTCCATCTGGGGCTATGGTGGCGCGCTCATGCGGTGCTGCAGCGGACAACCTATGACAGTTCGCTTAAACAGGCGCGGCGTTCGTTTACGGCCTGCGTAACTATTTTTCGGGAGCTGGATCAGCCCCAGCGCACGGCTCAGTTTATCCATGCTCTGGCAGAGGTGCTGCAAAAGCAGCGAGACTGGGCAGCATTAGAGACAATTGCCCAGGAAGCCTATGAACTCCATCAGCAAACGGATGACTTAGTGCGGCAGGCGCGCGATCGCGGCTTTTTTGCCGAAATTGCCCTTAAGCGCCAAGACTGGGCCAAAGGGCAAACCGAAGCGCTGCTGGCGCTCCAGCTATTAGATACAGCCCAGGAGCGGCTGGCCCAAAATCCAGATAATCCGTCTCTCAAGATAGGGCTAGCCATTGCTGAGCAGTTTCAGCGGGGCTGGTATCGCTATCTGCAAGGCGAGGCGCAGATGCAGTTGGGATCGCCCCAAGATGCGATCGCGCTGCTGGTTGAAGCTAAGGCCCAAACCAGCCCAGAGTACGACCTCACCCTCTATCGACAAATTTTAGACGAGCTGATTCACCACTATTTTGAATCAGGGCAGTATCTCAATGCCTTTCATATCAAGCAGGAGCGGCGGGCAGTAGAGTTTCGCTATAACCTGCGGGCCTTTATTGGCGCGGGGGCAGTGCAGCCCCACCAGCGCACCGCCTTTGCCCAGCCCCTAGACGATCAGACCCAAAGCGCGATCGCCGCAGAAATCGCCGCCTCTGGGCGCGAGTTAGATATTAAACGGTTGACTCAACGGCTGCGATCGCCCCAAAACCAGCTGGTGGTGATTCACGGCCCCTCGGGGGTGGGCAAAAGCTCGATTGTGAACGCCGGACTGACCCCGGCCCTGGGGCGGCTGACCCCAGAGGGCCGCAACACCCTGCCAATTTTGGTGCAGACCTACGTGAACTGGCAGCAGGGAATTGAGGCGGCATTGGATCGGGTGATAGAGGCGCGATCGCTGGCGCGAGTTCAAAATGCAAAATTAAAAATTCAAAATATAACCCTAAACCCTACCCCACCCCTCGACGCAGTTAAGGGCAATCTCCCCCACTCCCCCGCCCTTCGACAAAGCTCAGGGCAGGCCCTTCAAACTCCCCTCCTGCAAAAGCTTCAGGCGCTGAACGACAAAGACTACTTCATTGTTTTGCTGTTCGACCAGTTTGAAGAGTTCTTCTTTGAAAAGCAGTCGCTCCAGGAGCGGCAGGTGTTTTATGAATTCCTTAGCGAATGCCTAAATCGTCCAGAACTCTCTTTTGTAAAGGTAGTGCTGTCCCTGCGGGAGGACTATCTGCACCATCTGCTAGAAATTGAGCAGGTGGTGGATCAAGGCAGCAGTCTAAAAGATCAGGACATCCTTAGCCGGGAAGTGCGCTATCCCCTGGGCAATTTTTCGCTCGAGGATGCGGAAAAGGTGATCCGCAAGTTGACGACGGAGGCGCAGTTTTATTTGGACGATGCCCTAATTGCGGTGCTGGTGCAGGACTTGGCTTTGGAGACGGGGGATGTGCGCCCGATTGAGCTACAGGTAGTGGGAGCGCAGCTTCAGCGGGAGGACATTACCACCCTGGATCAGTACCGGGCATTGGGAGAGATGCCCAAGCAAACCCTAGTGCAGAACTTTTTGGCCTATACGGTAGCAGACTGCGGGCCGCCCAATGAAGACTTGGCGCGGATTGTGCTGTATTTGCTCACCGAAGAAGATACAGACAAGCGGCTCTATCGACCCTTGCGCAAAAGGGAAGAGATTGAGGAGGCGCTAACGGGCTTGGGCATGGAATTTAATATGGCCCAGCTTGACTTGGTGCTGGAGATTTTGGTGGGGTCGGGGCTGGTATTTGAGGTGCCCGATGAGCCGGATGATCGGTATCAGTTGGTGCACGATTATTTGGTGGACTATGTGCGGCTGAAGCATCCGCCAGATGTTTTGCGGCAGCTAGAGGAACTGAAAGCAGCAAAGCAAGCGGCGGATGAGAAAGCCGCTTTTTTGTTAGCGGAAAAGAATCAGCTCTTGCAAGATCGCTTGCGACGGGCACGGCGGAATGTTGCGATTGTTTCAGGTTTGGCAATTGCGGCGGTTGGCTTGGGCGGAACCGCTTGGAGTTTGCGGCGGGAGGCCGTAATTAATGAAGAAAACACCCGGTTAGAGCTGTTGAGTCAGACAGCAGAAACAACCCTGCCCTCCCAGGGATTAACGGCCTTACTCAAAGGCGTGCAGGCAGCCCGCACTCTAGAAAACTTGCAAAGCCGCAATCGAGCAAGGACAGACACGACAATGTTTGTCACTGCAACCCTAGAGGAACTAAAACGAGAAATAGTTGAAGGCAACCGACTAGAAGGCCATAGCGGTTCTTTTGTCTATAGTGTGAGCTATGCCCCCGATGGCAAAACCCTAGCCTCGGCTGGCTTTGACGGCACGGTGAAGCTGTGGAGCATTGAGGGGGAGGAACTGCAAACCCTAGAAGGCCATAGCGATACTGTCCGGAGTGTGAGCTAGGCCCCCGATGGCGAAACGCTGGCCTCAGCGGGCGGTG
>JBCDFX010000169.1:0-8315 GCA_039177155.1 Cyanobacteria bacterium P01_H01_bin.119 | reverse complement strand
GATTTGCTCAATAGACTTGCTCGTACGCTCCGAGAGCATTTCATTTAGCTCGCGCTTTACCCGTAAAATTTCTTTCGCTTCAATGGCAATATCCGTTGCCTGAAGACGACCTGTGCCGCCCATAGACGGCTGGTGAATCATAATGCGAGAGTGGGGCAGAGCCACCCGCTTACCCCTAGTGCCCGCCGCCAGCAAAAAGGCACCCATAGACGCCGCCAGCCCAACGCAGATAGTCACCACATCTGACTTGATATACTGCATCGTGTCGTAAATTTCCATGCCGGCAGTGATTGAACCCCCAGGAGAATTGATATATAGATAAATAGGCTTGGTAGAGTCGTCAGAATCTAGGTACAGCATGGCCGCCACAATGGAGTTAGCAAGGGAATCGCTAACGGCCTGGCCTAAAAAGATAATCCGCTCTTGATTAAGGCGGGTGTAAATGTCTACCCACTGGGTATACTGACTCCCCGGTAAACGGTACGGAACTTTGGGTGTGCCGATAGGCATAGCAATACTCTCTGTAGTGATAAGGGCAGTAGGGACAATAGTTGAAAATCTGTTAATCTGGCGATCGCAAACCTTAAGCGACTCCAACCGGGGCTTTGGGCAACTCCTTCGGGCTTTCCAGCACGCGATCGATAATGCCGTACTCTTTGGCCTCTTCGGGATTCATATAAAACATGCGATCGGAGTCTTGAGTCACTTGCTCCACAGACTTGCCTGCGTTTTCCGCCAGCACCTCCATCATGGTGCGCTTATTGTTCAAGGCTTCTCTCGCCCGAATTTCGATATCGGTAGCCTGCCCCTGAGCGCCGTTGCGGGCCTGGTTTAGCACGATACGAGCGTGGGGCAAACTAGCTCGAAAGCCCTTTGTCCCTGCAGATAAGATAATGGCAGCGGTACCCATCGCCTGACCAATACAAATGGTGTGAACCGGCGGCTTGATATAGTTCATCGTGTCGCAGATGGCAAAGGCTTCGGTATCGTAGCCAATCATATTGCCGTCATACCAAGATGTGCCCGTAGAGTTGATGTAGAAGTAAATCGGCTTTTCAGGATCGTCAAACTGGAGATAGAGCAGTTGGGCTACTATCAGCTCAGTAACATCAATTCCGGTCTGCTGCTTAAGCTCATCAGATGAATACAGGGGCAAACCCAGATATACAATCCGCTCTTTGAGCAGCAGAGAAGGCAAATCCGGGGGCGGCGTCCGGTAGGCGGTATCGCCGTAATACGGAGATTGAACGGCCTGAATATTTGAACTCGTAAACCTACTCATAAATCTCAGACGCCTGACAGGCATGTTATTTGCAATGAGTAATAGTGTAGCGCGGTCGGTGAGGGAGCCAAACGGCATCTGCTGGAGGGATACCCCTACCTGGGGCCAAAGTGCGTGGATAGTCAAACAGCTCACTCTGCCTCCAGCTCAGTAGAGAATCCAGAGCCATCAAGGAAACCGCCGTGACAGATAAACTCATTAGATCATGAAGGCTAAAGTAAACGGGTAGGTTCAAGGCAGAATTCGGGATATTGCCACACCTCTACAGCAATTGAACCCGTGCGGATGAAAGTCTAGCGGTCTATCTCAGCCGGGGCTTTTGCTATGTCCCGGTTGAGATAGCTCCGAGCTTTGCACGTGCTCTCTCTCACGCCGGCGGTCATTCGTGGCAAAACTGGCAAGACCCGCGCACTCTGTCATCGAAACCAGCTACCGCATCAAGAATCACTATCGGCGAATTCACTCTACTGATTCGCGTCGGCTGATCAGAGTCGAAGCCTGTGATGGAGCTGTGTTATGTGCAGACTGGTTGAATAAGTTTCAACCGATGGGACATATTATCTTTTGGAGAGACAAAAGCGGTTGATTATCCGACTTTGAATAAGCATTTATGGCCTATCAGCTTAGCGTTGAGAATATTGAAACGATTTGCTTGTTCAAATTAACCTGGGGGCAGAGTCAGCAGATATCGGTGCGGATGCCTTACTTGCCCCAGCTTGAAACGTTTTATCAACGTTGGCAGCGGGCCTACCTGGCTTTTTATAAGCAGGCGCTACGAGGGCGAGCCGGAGCAACGGGTCAGGTGAATGTGGTGAATCCTGATTTGCACAGTCCCTTAGTGCAGGCTGAGGCTCAGCTTTTGTCAGAGTTTCATCGCTGGCTGCGGCGCGGCGAACTGATTGATATCCGTAAAACGCTGACCCTGGCGGCCCAACAGCAGCCCATCGATTTATTTCTCAACTGTGAACCAGTGGCGATCGCGCGTTTACCTTGGGAAACGTGGGAAATCGGGGCCGAATTTGGCGGGGCAAAAATTCGCATGGCGCGATCGCCCAGCAATATTCGCGCTGCTCCAGTGGTTTCCCGACAGCAAAGGCGAAAACCCAGAGTGCTGGTAATTTTTGGCGACGATACCGGACTAGATTTTGAAGCCGATCGCCAAGCAATCAGCGCCCTTAATGCCCATATTGATCTCACCACCATTGGCTGGCAGCCCCACACCGATACCGCTGCCCTTAAGCAGGATATTTGCAGCGCGATCGCCGATGCCCAGGGCTGGGACGTGCTGCTATTTATTGGTCACAGCAACGAAGTGGAGATAGTTAGCGGCCATATTTATATTGCGCCTAACACGGCGCTGTCTGTGCGGGAGCTAACCTCATACTTGCAAGCGGCCCAGGCCAACGGCCTGCAGTTTGCCATGTTTAACTCTTGTTCTGGCTTAAATATTGCCGATGCTTTGATTGAGCTGGGGTTAAATCAAGTTGCCATTATGCGCGAACCGATTCATAACCAGGTAGCTCAGCGGTTTTTGGTGCAGTTTCTTCAGGCACTGGTGGCCCATCACGACGTTCAGGATGCCCTGCAAATCGCCTGCGACCATTTGAAGCTGGAGCAGCATCTCACTTATCCTTCGGCCCATCTGGTGCCGTCCCTCTTTCGTCATCCCAATTCCCACCCTTTTCAAATTCCGCCCTCCGGCTGGCAGCAGACCCTGGGGCAGTGGCTCCCCACCTGGCAGCAGGGGGTGGCGTTGGCCGGCGTTGTAGCGCTTAGCCTGGTTCCAAGCGTAGAGGCGACCCTGCTCTCAGGGCGACTGCTGATGCAGGCGATATACCGGGATTTGACCGGGCAAACGTCGGCTGGCTCGGCACCGCCCGTGGTGCTGGTACAGGTGGATGAAGCCTCCCAACGAGAGGCCCCGGAGCTAAGTGATATTTCACCCATCGATCAGAGCTACCTAGCCCGCCTGCTGGATGAATTGATTCAGAATCAAGCCCAGGTCATCGGAATTGACTATCTACTCGATTTTCCGCAGCCCGATCGGGCCCCTATTTTGGCTGCGTCAGTGCGTCGAGCAGTGGTGGAAAACAATGCCTGGTTGGTATTTAGCGCTGAGTTTGATGATGGCGAGCTGGTAGGCGTCAATCCCAAAATGAATATTGTGGATTTTGCCTGGGCGCTGCAGGGATATACCAATGTTCCGGCTTGGTTTATGGCAATCCCTTGGCAAGCAGGGATTTGTTACGAAGCAGAATGTCCGTTTCCCCATATGCTGGCTTTGTCAGCTCAATATAGCGCAACGGATTCTGCACTGACGCCATCTTTGGAGCGAACGGAGCCTTTGCGCCCTGACCTGATGGAGGCGATCGCAGCCTCGAACGATCCTAAATTGGCCGAGCTGTCTCAACGTCACTTATCCTTGGCCACGGTGTTTTTTAGTCTGTTTGGGCAGCAGTGGCTGCGCCCTGTGCTCGATTTTTCCTTGCCGCCTGATCAAGTTTTTTACCGGATATCGGCTTATGAAGTGCTGGCTAATCCAGTAGAGGCTGAAGTGACTGCAGCAATCGCGAATGCTGAGGTTGTACTAATTGGTGGTGTGGGCTACGCCGAAGGCGGCGTTGATCCGCTGCTAACTGATATTTACCCAAATCCTCCTGGAATTGCCTACTGGCGACGACGGGGACAAGATAGCAGTCGAGGAAATACCTTTGCAGGCGTGGAGGCGATTGCCTACGATGTGCATCACCAGGTGCTCGGTCACTGGGTCACCCCTATTCCGTCTCTATGGATGGTCAGCATAGCGCTAGTTTTGGGGCCTGCGATCGCACTCTATGGTATTCCCAAACTGAGCCGCCGCCGCGCTGCTATATGGCTGGCCGTCGGAACTGTAGGCTACGGCATCATCGGCCTGCAGGTTGCAGTGAGCGGGGGCGTAATTTTGCCCTGGCTACTGCCAGGGGCAACTGTGTGGATTTATGCAGCTCCAAAGATTAGGGCGCTGTCTGATAAAAAATTAATCCGTTGGGGGGCGGCAAAGATATGAAGCAGGGCAGGGTTTGGCAAATTGCCGCATTAGGCGCAGCAGTTACTGTGAGTAGCTTAGCCCTTAGCAGTTGGATGAGCGAGCTTTGGGCACAGTCCCTCGGTGAGAGCGTCTTTCTTAACTGGCTGAGAAATCCTGATGCAGATGCCCCTCCGCGCAATAAGCGGGGAGATGAGTTTTGCATTGTTGGCTTCCCTCAAATTCAGGGCAACCCAAGCTGGCGCGATCGCCCTACCTTTGTGATTCAGGGAAATCCGCGCAGTTTGGCTCTTTACCACGGCGATGAAACCACGCCGATTTGGACCTATCCTGTTAATCAAGAAACTGCTGTCACCTATTCTGGCCCGCCGTTAGCCTCCGGCGTCGAGTACACCCTGCGGGTCGAACATGCTCAATTTCGCACCTCCAATTTTGAACAGCGCCGCTTTCAGCTCCTGAGCATTGAAGATCGAGTTGCGATCGCCCTAGAATTAGCCGCCCTGACCGCCGAGCTTAGGACTGCTGGTGACTCTGCTGATGCGATCGCTCTGGCGCAGGCCGACTACTTTTGGCAGCGGGGGCTAGAAATGGATGCCTGGGCCGAAGTTGTGCCGCTGCAGGCAACCTCTGCCCCAGTTGACGAGGCTCTAAAAACGGCCTATGAAGAGCTTTGCGAGAAGGAATAGATAGGGCAATGGTTATTCCTGAACCGATGGGGGTATCATCGGGATGTGTGAGATCTGCCTGCAAGCCGCCGCCGTTGAGAAGGAATCTTTGACCATTGCAGCCGATTCAGACCGCTGACTTTCGTACTCAGACAGACCTGAAGGACCTAGACCGTGTTTTGGCCTGGTTTGAACAGTTCCAAGACGTCAAAGTCTGTCAGATTCCAGAAAATGTTTGGCTCCAGTGCCAACTGGCGCTGGTTGAAGGCTTTACCAATGCAGTGCGCCACGCCCACCGGCATGTTTCTTCAGACACCCCTATCGATCTTCAAGTCAGTCTGTTTAACGATCGCTTAGATATCAGCATTTGGGATTATGGCCCAGGTTTCGACATGGAAACCTGGTTGGCCAAGACCGCAAACGGCGTAGATAAAAACTCTGAGGGCGGACGAGGCGTACGACTGATCGCCAAAATCTCCGATCAGATGCAGTATGTCAAAGAACCAGACGGACGCAACCGCCTGTATATGCAAAAAAACTTTAGCTGCACCAACATCGATACTACTCCAGAAGATCTCAACAACAGCTTACGCTCCTATCGCCAGATGCTGTAGGCGCCTCTGTTATTCCTTTTGGAGTGTATCAAACCGCCCGGCTCAAGCCACCAACGCAGTTCAACTACGAACCCTTTAGGTCTGATTAAGTCTGAGTCTGATTAAGTCTAAGTCTGCGGGCGAAATAGGTGATTGTGTTCAGGATTATAAAGACGCGATCGCGCCCTGTGAGCAGCCAGCGCCGGGCTAATTAAATACAGCGTTGTGCGGATTAAATTTTCATCCTGGGTGATTCGAGCCATATCTGAGAGAGGCACCAACCGAATCTTTTCATCCGGCCAGCCCACCCGAAAGCAAATGGCAACAGGGGTCTCCGGCGGATAGTGCAGCAACAGTTCGGTTTGAGCGGCTTCTACATGGCGAGCGCTTAAATAGAGACACAGGCTAGTTTGGTGCGCCGCCAGCGCGGCTAAAGCTTCTCTGTCCGGCACGTGAGTGCGGCCACTAATGCGGGTCAAAATAATAGACTGCACCAGACCCGGAATCGTTAGTTCGGTCTCCAGCTTGGCGGCCGCCGCTTGAAATGCACTCACGCCTGGAATCACCTCAAAGGGGATCTTTGCATTGCCCAGAATCTGCATCTGTTCATGAATGGCACTGTATAAACTTGGATCGCCTGAGTGCAATCGCACTACTGATTTTCCTGCCCGCACTCGCTCAATCATCAGCGGCACAATAGTTTCCAGGGTCATATTGGCGGTGCCAATTTTTTCGGCATCCGGCTTAAGTATCGTCAACATCTGAGGGGGCACTAGAGAATTGGCGTAGACCACGACATCGGCTTGGCTCAGTAGCCTAAAAGCTTTTACCGTCAAAAGGTCTGGGTCGCCGGGACCAGCCCCCACGATGTAAACAGCGGGGGTTAAAGATAAGGTGGCAGGGCGCAAAGATTCAGACGTGGCAATCATGGTGTCTCTGTAAGGAGGTGACTTAATTTTATAGCGCTGGCCAAATTGAGCTGAGTCTTTCTCGCTGGTTTTAGAGCTTTAGCCAGACTGCTCACCATATCTAAAATCGCCACCTACGAATCACCGGAGCTGTTGGCGCAGAAATTTCTGTAAAAAGAGATTAAAGTTGGCCTTGCCTTCCGGATGCGATATGGGCGGCTGAGGATAGGGGAGTGGTAGATGCACCCTGATTCAACCCCGTCGCTTTCGTGAGAAAGCAGCGGGGTTTTTCTTTATTCAGAAATTCTGGGGGCTATGGCTGCAAAATTTTATGCCCTTTGCCAAAGCTTCCCTCGTTTTATCAGGCAAAGTCCTAACCCAACTACTGCCAATGCGCTGCCGGGTTCCGGTACTGAAGTATCTGCTGGCCCACCAGTGCCGGGGCGAGCAAACGGATTAACCGCCGCGATCGCGATACCATCATTGGCGCACTCCGCCAGCACGTGGGCAATAAAGCTGCCCTCAGGAAACAGCGATCGCTCAATGCTAAAAGCGATTGTTTCGCTGCCAGCAGCGCCAAAATTGGCAAAATCTAGCCCGGTTAAATTGGGTGCCCAGTCCAGTTCACCCATCTTTGTACCGGCGGCAATGGCGTTTGGTGGCGCAGCGGACAAATCAAAATAATTGGTATCTGCTGGTAGATCTCCAAAAGATGGTGTGCCGCCTTGGGATAAAACAGTGGCGTTGTAGTCACTAAAGCTGCTGAAGCCAGAATTAGTTGCCACTACGCTGGTTGGCGTAACGTTGCTGTAAACGCCAGCGGCATCTACGCCAGAATCGTTCTCCTCATTAAAGCGAACGCCAAACAGGTTTCCTGCGGCTGCGGCTGTGGCAAAGTCCTGGCCTGAGAAATTAAAAAATAAATCTCCCCAGTGGATGACACCGTCTGACGCTTCGGCGGCTGCGTAGCCGCTCAAAGGCAGGTTGGCATTTAGCGCAATGGTCAACGTCTCTGCCTCCGCTTTTATGGCCAAGCCATAAAATTCAAAAACGCCGCCGCCAACGGCACCCCCCGTAACACCATCATCGAAGGAATCAATGCTGTAAAACCATCCATTTTGCAGCGTCGCGGCTTGAGCCGAGAGGGAAAAGCCCAGGGCGATCGCCCATCCAATGCCAAATCCAACGGGAGTAAACCTTTTCAAAGGCAGCATAAGAGTCTGCGTCAAAATTGCTACAGCATTACTGTAAACCGAAGCCAGAGCGATCGCCGCTTAAAGCAACAGTCTGCAATGCTTAAAACCCCAGATGGCGTAATCAACCACCTGGGGCTTCCACTATTTTGAACTAGGCGATGTCGTCTTTAACTCCAGTTAGCTATAAGGGTGCCCAACTCTTGTTTTGAATCGATAAGCGAGACCCCGCTCAGAGAGCAAAATGCCCTACAAAAGCGGGCGATCGCCCTTAGCTCTTAGGCATTAGCCTGTTGCCGGCGCAAGCGACGACCCGCCACGGCGCCCAGCAGCAGCATACCGCCAATCACAGAAGGCTCAGGCACGTCCTGAATTTCGCCATTCAACGCAACGCCATCATTGGCGCACTCCAAAAAGATACTGGACTTCGAGCATTTCGGCGCCGATGGTTCAGAGACCGTCGCTTTTAGCTTTAGCCGCGCCTTTGCACCGACAGGTGACTTTGTGGCCAGTATCTTCTTGGAGTGCGCCAATGATGGCGTTGCGTTGAATGGCGAAATTCAGGACGTGCCTGAGCCTTCTGTAATTGGCGGTATGCTGCTGCTGGGCGCCGTGGCGGGTCGTCGCTTGCGCCGGCAACAGGCTAATG
>JBCDFX010000168.1:0-8327 GCA_039177155.1 Cyanobacteria bacterium P01_H01_bin.119 | reverse complement strand
TCGTTTTGGGCGATCGCCCCCCGATCTACTAGCGCCTGATTGCGCTCTAGGCGCTGACGGGCCAAGGTTAGGCGGGCTTCTGCATCCTGCAGTTGCGCTCTGGCTGTCTCCGCCGCCGCCGATGCCTGAGCAATCTCTCCGGGACGATTGCCGTCGCGAACGTCAGCCAGTTGAGCATTGGCCTCAGCTAGGCTAGCGCGGCGCTGCTGAAGTTCGGCCTGGAGGTCATTATTTTCCATCCGGGCCAGCACTTGACCCTGGGTCACACTGTCTCCCTGCTCTACCCGCAGCTCCGCCACAATGCCGCCAGTCTTGGGGCTGACATTTACCGTCTGTACTGGCTGCACATTACCGCTGGCAGTGACCCGCACCGCTAGAGCGTCGGTTTCTACAACCGTGGTGTAATCGTCCAAATCGTAATCGGCTCTCCGGCTGATTAGGGCTAAGGGCAGCAGGGTTGCGATCGCCACCAAACCCACCAAGATGCCTCCCACCAGCCAGGGCAGGGGCCGTTTCCGAAGTCCATCCCATATTGATTTAGCCAAAACGTTAATCGTTTTCTAAAACGACGCTGTAACACCTACAACTATGCAGATTTTTTGATCAAACTGCAGGGCTTACTGGAGCATAGAGGGGGCATAGAGGTCCATTACGGCAGCAATTTCCAAACGAGAGTGTGCCCCCAGATCTGGGGGCGACCGGTGACCGCGATTAAAGTGATCGGCGGCGGCACAGCCAATCATTGCCGCGTTATCGGTGCAGTAGGCCATTTCGGGAAACAGCACTCGCAGATTGGCGGCGGCGGCAGCATCCCCTAGCCTCTGGCGTAGACCACTATTGGCGGCGACCCCTCCGCCTACGGCAATAGTCTCAAGCTGATAATCACGGGCACAGGCAATCGCCCGGCGCGTTAGTCCCCGAGCCACCGTCGCCTGAAAGCTGGCCGCAATATCGGCAACGGGCAGCGGCTCTACCCCTTCGGCCTGAAGCTTTTGAATCAGCCGTAAAACCGCCGTCTTCAAACCGCTAAAGCTGGCATCATAGGGGTGAAAGCCGCCCTCCGGCAGGGAAATATTGCCCTCTGGCAGGGGAAACGCCTCAGCATCCCCGGTTTGCGCCAGGCGATCGATAATGGGTCCACCGGGGTAGCCCAGCCCCAGCAGTCGCGCCACCTTATCAAACGCCTCCCCAGCAGCATCGTCACGGGTTTTGCCCAAAACTCGGTACGCGCCACAGTCCTTAACGTGAATTAGGCTAGTGTGTCCGCCCGAGACCAGCAGACAGAGGTAGGGCGGTGAGAGCGCGGGTTCGCTCAAGTAGGCAGCATAGAGATGCCCCTCCAGATGGTGCACTCCTAGCAGCGGCTTGTGATGTACCATGGCTAACGTTTTAGCGGCACTCACTCCGGTCAGCAGAGCGCCCACCAACCCTGGGGCGCAACTTACGGCAATACCATCGATCGCGCCCCAGTCTGCCGCGGCGTCAGCCATCGCTGTTTCAATGACCCAGCCCAAATTTTGCACATGTTGACGGGAGGCCAGTTCAGGGACCACCCCGCCATACTGGGCATGGGTGGCGATTTGAGACGCTACAACGTTGCTGAGCACCCTGCGATCGCGCACCACCGCCGCCGCCGTTTCGTCACAACTTGTTTCAATTGCTAAGACTGTCGCCATAAACTGATATTTTTCAGCATATAACCCCTTTATTATCAAGCTTTTGCCGGGTCTTTACCGCGCTTATGAGACCGGTTCTAGAGAGCCTTTATCTGGCAAATATCGGGCAAAAGCAAGTGGGTAAAATGTTCCACTCAGACACTTTTTCGTACATATAACTTAATGATTTTCGTGGCTGTTCGTTGCGTAGCTTAAAGTTTATAGTACGAAACACTTTGTTTTTTGCATTAGTTCAAGGGAAACAATGTTATGCGACAGTTGTTTGCTCTCGCTTTAGTCGTGTGCTTGTGGCTGGGCTGTGCCCCGTCAGCAATGGCAAGCATCGCAGGCGATAACGTATCGGGGTTAACTCCCTGCGGCGAAAATCCAGCCTTTCAGCAGCGGGCCGCCAACGCTAGAAATGCAGCGGCAGAAGCCCGATTTGAATTCTACGGCAGCACCAGCCTTCTGTGTGGTGAAGATGGCCTACCTCATCTGGTGGTAGACGGGGACTTAGCCCATGCGGGTGAGTTTTTAATTCCCGGCATTCTGTTTTTGTATATCGCAGGCTTTATCGGCTGGTCGGGTCGGTCTTACATCATTGCCACCCGAGACGACAAAAAGCCCGAAGAAAAGGAAATCATTATCGATGTGCCCTTGGCCCTAAGGTGCGTTCTGGCTGGGTTGGCCTGGCCTGTGGGAGCCTTTAGGCAATTTGTCAACGGTGAAATGTTTGCTAAGGACAACGAAATCACTGTGTCACCCCGATAGTTGGTCGATAGCTATTCGAGGCTTAGCCTAACTATGGGCCAAGTCTCGCTTAGTTTTTCAGTGCTAGCTTTGGGGTACCTGAAGTCTTTACACTAGGTAACTAAGACTCTAGATAACTAAGGTTCTGAGTCCCTCAAGCCCAACGTTAACGTTTTGGAGAACGATTTATGGACGATTTGCGTAAATATCTATCGACAGCGCCCGTGCTGGCTACTGTCGTTACCTTTATCGCGGCTGGCATCTTGATTGAATTCAACCGCTTCTTTCCGGATCTGTTGCTTCATCCCTAAGTCGATAAAGGCGTGTTAAAAAATCTGCGATCGCAGCCGATTGCGTTTCGCACTGTTGGAGGAGAACTGCTTCATGGTAATTGATACGATTCAACCTGCGGGTGACCCGCAGATCGGCAATTTAGAAACGCCGATAAATTCTTCTGGGCTCAGCAGGACATTTATTGGCAATCTGCCCGCCTATCGCAAGGGGCTATCTCCCCAGCGTCGCGGTCTGGAAGTTGGTATGGCCCACGGCTATCTGCTCTACGGCCCCTTTGCGCTCCTTGGTCCCCTGCGAGATTCTGACGTGCCGGGTTTGGCCGGTCTACTGAGCGCTGCGGGGTTGATTATTATTTTGACGGCCTGCCTGTCGATTTACTCAGGTGCAGGCGTTAACCGTTCAGTGACTGAGACCACCACTCCCTTTACGCCGCCCCAGGGCTTTGCCACAGAGGAAGGCTGGAGCGAGTTTGCCGGCAGCTTTTTAATTGGCGGTATTGGCGGTGCTACCTTTGCCTATTTACTGGCTTCCAATATGCCGCTGCTGGTTAGCATTGTGACAGGTGGTCATAGCTAACTAAGGGCGTATCAGCTATTTCTATAGCTTGCTAGTGAAGTTGAGAAGAGTGGTCGGTTGACCACTCTTTTTTTAAGAGTGGGGAAGTACGTTAAAGCTTTGCTCAGATTGCTCACCGCAACCAACATCGCTGAAGTGGTTGATATAAAAGCTATCTAACTTACGATTCGTCTAAACTTTCGACAGATTGCTGTGTTTAAGTGATGCAGTTCTTCAGCGGCTAGACCTGCTGACCCAAGCTGATCAATTTAGCGTCCATAGGAACAACTGGATATATCCCAGTTTTGCAGCCCTCGCCCTAAATCCCTCTCCCAACCCTGGGAGAGGGATTTTGAGAGCTCTTCTCCCAAAGTTGGGAGAAGGGGGGCAGGACGATGAGGGCCAGTTGCGCAGAATTACAAAATTGGGATGCACTCGGAACAACTTTTAGATGGATTGAATTAGACTATCGCTTTACCTGGTCGATTAGAGGCGGAACAACGAGCAAAAGATTGATGAGACTAGCAGCATAAAAAGAACAGCCAGTGTTAGGGCGATCGCTTTCTTAAAGATCTTCTAGCGGAAAGTCTCGATGGAGCTGCTTGCAATCTTCCATAAGCAGCCCTCCCTCTATGGAATAAGATTCCGGCGATTTTTTAAATACTTCTTCGCAGGAAATATTAATCATATTAGGATTACTATCAGCAAAATCATCTGCCCCAACGCCATAAACAATATTGTTAATACCTGCCCACAAGCAGGTTGCAGCGCACATCGCACAAGGTTCACAGGTCGTATATAGCGTGTAGCCATCAGATACAGAGGCGTTGTGTAATCGCCGTGTTAACTTTCTAATGACATTGACTTCAGCATGACAAGTCGGATCATTATCTGACTGAACTGTATTGCCTGAGCGTTCAACAATGTCTCTCCCTTTGACGATAACTGCGCCAAAGGGAGTTTGACTTTTGTAGGCTTCTTCAATCGCAACTCGCATAAAAGCTTCAGGGCTCATCAGAAAATTCCTTAACTCTTGACAAAACAAAAGGGCAGATATCTGCCCTTTAAAAACAAAGAAAAATGATTAGACCACATCTTACTTAAAGATCAAAGTTTCTCTGCAAAAAGAAACTAAATGTCTAAAAGTGGTTAAATATGATTAATCAATTGCCTTCTTTACTTCATCTTTTAGATCTTCTTTTGCGTGACTAGCGCTGGCTTCTACCTGCTGAGCTTTACCTTCAGCTTCAACTGACTTGTCGCCTGACAAATCACCAGCAGTCTCTTTAATCTTACCTTCGATATTCTTTGCAGTCGCTTCTGCTCTATCTTGGATACTCATATTGAAAGCTTCCGTTAGCTGTAATTCTTTTCTAATCTAGATCTCTCTAAGCAATAATTCCTCCCCCTAACGAAAGATATCTCTTATTAGAAAGAGGATCGTCGAATCAGCGTCATACACCCATTCCTTAGCCTGTCATGTCCTAATTTTTACAGGCGTTTTAACACCCTTAGGGAAAGAATTACTGTCCAATCTCTGAGTAGTTATAGAGGGCACATACTGCAATTTATGGAACTAACTTGGTCTAAGAACTTTTGCTAGCGCTGTAAGGTGAAGAAATATTAGCCTAGAGCAGCAATGCTACCACCGACTGCTGCGGCAATGGCCGAAATTGTAGCTGTACCGAAGATCCACCAAGCGGCCATCTCTGCGGCTTTGCGCGTGTCTTCTACCTGCTGGTGAGCCTTCTGCTTTAGTGCCTGCACTCGGTTTTCAACCTCCCGCTCTAGCCGTTCAGCTTTTTGCAGAGCACTGTCGCGTACCGATTCAATCTGGTCGATAACGCGGTTGGCATCGGTTTCAGAGATACTGTCGTGGGAGCTGACGATGGCGACCAGAGTATTGCGATCAAACTGGGAAAATCGATGCTTCAACGCTTCGAAGCCCGCCTGCGGGTCGTCAAACAGCCGTCGTAAATCGCGCCGAATCCCTTCATAGGCTAGTTCAGGTCGATCCAGAGAATTTAAATAGGCCCGGATGCGATTAAAGATGCGGTTAATCAGGTTTTGCACCCGTATCTGCACTTTTTGAATCTGGCTAAGGATTTGATCCCGCACCAACAATACTTGATCAACGGCGGCGGCTGCCTCCTCTTGAGTCATATCCTGACGCTGGGCAAGCAAAGCAACAACCGTATCGCGATCGATGGCTGCCAGACGGGACTGCAGGCGCTGCCCTCCTTGGCGCGGGTCGTTTAGCAAGAGCTGTAAATCGCGTTTAATACCCTCAGGATTTAGCGCAGCTTTGTCCGTATTTCGCAAATAGTCTTCTAAAGACTGTTCAAATGACAGAACTTGCTGCTGAGCACGGCGCGCTAGCCGCTGAGGTGCTTTCAAGATATCGCGGATAGTTTGCAGGATGTCATCGATGATCTCGTTAACTTCCGCTTCGCTTAAGTCATCCCGCTGGCTAAGCAACTGCACCAAGGTGTCGCGATCCATTTGAGACAAGCGATCGCGCATGGCATTTATTCCTGCCTTGGGATCGTCTACCAGCTTTTGCAGGTCGCGCTTAATACCATCGGGATTTAGTTCAGGCTTGCCTGTACGGCGCAGATAGTTCTCTAAGGCTTGGGTTGCCTCATTGTATTTGGCCTGAGCCTGAGCTGTCAGGGCGGCAGGTGCGTTAACAGCCTGGTACCAGTTGTGCTCGACATCGCTGATAATTTGGCGAATTTCAGACTCATCGAGATCTTGGCGCTGATTGAGCAGCTGGATTAGGGTTTCGCGATCAAATTTAGCTAAGCGCTGGCGCAGACGTTGAATCCCTGCGTCGGGCTCTTGCATCAGCATCTGGAGATCAGTTTTGATGCCTTCTGGGTTAAGTTCGGCTCGATTCGTATTGCGTAGATAATCTTGAAGCTGCTGCCACTGATTTTCAATGCGAGTCTTAGCCGCATCTTCAAAATTATGAGAGTCTGCCAGCACCTCTTGCATAAGACGGTCATAGCGGGTGGCAACCTCATGTATTTCGGTCGCGTTCAAACCACCCCGCGTCTTAAGGATCAGCACAAATGGGTCATAGCCTAGTTCAGTGAATCGAACCTGCAAATCTTGGTAGCTAGCCTCTTCATCTTCAATCAAAGAGCGGAAGCCGCGATCGCCCATATTCGACATCAGCTCGCCCTTGGGGGTTGTTTGGAAAAAGGTCTGCACTTTTGCTTTGAGCGCCTTTGTCTTGGCAAAGCGGTCAATATCGGTGACCTCTTGAAGCACTCCAACGCGAACCTGCTCTAATTGCGAGGCTGTGTGGTCGATTTCCTCAGGCGTTAAGAGCCCTCGTGCCTGCAGCAAGGATTCAAAATCAGAACGGCTTAGGGCGGCCACTTCCTGACGAAGTGCACCAGGATCAGCCTTAGCATCATGGAGCAGCTCGCGGAACTGAGTTTTCATTTCCTGCGATCGCAGTTGCCAAGGATAGGTATTGAGCAAGTAGGTTTCAACATCAGCTCGAACAACGCTGTAGCGCGTTTCGCCACTCTCAAGCTGGTGAGCTAGTTTGCCGCCTTGGTCAGTCAACTGCGATTGCACCTGCTTGACCTGATTGCCGATGGTCTCAACGTCTAAATCAGACAGGTCAATGCGATCCATAACAACGCTCATCAGCGCATTAAGCCCTTGAGTGAGAGCATTGGAAGACTCTGCCTGACCACGCCTACGATATTCATCTAAAAACTGGTCGAGTCGCTCGCTAAGGCGATCGGTTAAGGCTTCGTCAGGGCCGGCTGTTTTGACGTAGTTGTCAAGCTCGCTTAGGGAGTTGCGTGCGGCTGCCTGATTCAGCGTTCGCTGCCAGGTTTGGTAAAGCTGATTGGCTACCCGCTTTACCTCTTGCCGCGATAAATCTGTCCGGCTGCTGACCAACTTTTCAAAGGAAGTGCGGTCTAACTGGCTAAGGGTGTCGTAATCAGCCGAGGCTGCAAGATCAGAGTCGCTAATCAGACGCTCAAATTCGGCTTCGAGGTCGCTAGTTTCGAGCTGAGGCGATCGCAGCGTCGCCATATAGTCATTTAGGGAATCTCTTAAATCTTCGTCGTCGAGGGTCTGGGCCAGCTCCTTGCGAACCGCTGCCGCAACGGCTTCAGCGGTTTCGACAACTTGGTTGCCAGCAGCTTTGGCCCCAAAGGCAGCCGTCGCCGTCCCGACTAGGGCATTAAAGCTAGCCGTCGCCGTTTTGACAACGGAGCCAATTAAGGAGCCGACGGTCGTAGAACTTACCCAAAACAGTAGAGAGAAGTAAGTTCCCCAAATTACCAAGCCAGTGATGGCTCCCAACAGTGCGCTGTTGTAAAGGCTCAACTTAACAGCCAGCCAACAGGCGAAAAACAGCGCCAGACCAACAGTTATCACAGTCCAAATGCCCAAGGCGGCGCTGATTTTGCCAGTACTAAGACCGCCGCTAGAGCCTTTGGAGGAGCTGCGCCCTACGTAAGAAATGCCGGCTGCGACTGATAGGTTAGTGAGCAGCAGTTGAAAGCCAAAGGCCAATACCAAGCCTGAAAGCAAGGAGATAAAGAACTGAGGTCCTGAGAAAATTAGTGCAGCTTCTTCAGGTGTATCTATCCCTGGATCAGATAGCTGGGCCAGCAGCATTACTAGCTGACTGTGGGTATATCCCGCCATTGGCATTCTCCTAAAAGCTTTACATGCTTTTGATATTTGATTTTTTAATTCAATCGACTTTGCCAGCTCAAAACATCTAGCAAATGACTTACATAATAAGGAAGAGATAAAAGAACTCGTGCCCTGGCAAAACAAGGCCTTCGACCTAGCACAGAGCTGGTTTAAGCTTGTATAAACGGTGAGCACTTCCGTGACTGACAATCGTTAGAGTTGACAATCTTATTAGTGAGCTTAATGAGCGCAAGTTGCTCACTGTAGAAGATAGTTGGTCAGCTCTGCCTGAACAAACTAGAACCAATGACGGTGCTACAGGTCGAATCCAGCTATTAATTGATTCTCCGATAATTAATTCTCCAAGGGGCCAGGATAGAGCCGATTCCCCGTATCAGC
>JBCDFX010000167.1:0-8405 GCA_039177155.1 Cyanobacteria bacterium P01_H01_bin.119 | reverse complement strand
CGACGTGATGGCGCTGGGGGCAGCGGCTGAGCTAAAGCCTGTAGAGCGCGATCGCAGCGGCGTTGCCACGTTGATGTATACCTCCGGCACCTCCGGCAACCCCAAAGGCGTGATGCTCACCCACAATAACCTGCTCTCCCAGGTTTCAGGAGCCTGTTCGGTTGTGAGCTTTACGCCGGGCCAAAAAGTGCTGAGTATTTTGCCCATTTGGCACAGCTACGAGCGCACCTTTGAGTACTTTGTGCTCTCCCAAGGGTGCAGCCAAATCTACACCAGCATCCGCTCTGTCAAAAAAGACCTAAAAGCGTTTCAGCCCAACTATATGGTGGGCGTTCCCCGTCTATGGGAGTCCATTTATGAAGGGGTGCAGAAACAGTTCCGGGAGCAGCCCCAGAAAAAGCAGAATCTAATCAACTTTTTCCTGGCTCAAAGTCATCGCTATCTCCGCGCTAAGCGCACGTGGGAAGGGTTAGATCTAGAAAATTTAGCACCTTCTTTTGGGCAGAAACTCGCTGCCGCATTGACACTACCCTTCCTCTGGCCGCTTCATAAGCTGGGGGATGCCATCGTGTACAAAAAAGTCCGCGCTGCCACAGGCGGCAATATTGACTTTGTGGTCAGCGGCGGCGGCTCCATTGCTGAACACCTCGAAGACTTTTACGAGATTATCGGCGTCACTATTTTGGGCGGCTACGGCTTAACCGAAACCTCTCCTATCACCCACGTCCGCCGTCCCTGGCGCAACCTGCGCGGCGCCGATGGTCAACCCCTGCCCAGTACCGAAACCCGCATTGTTGATCTCGATACCCGCCAAGATTTACCCCCCGGTCAACAGGGACTAGTGCTGCTGCGGGGGCTGCAAATTATGACGGGATACTACAAAAATTCTGAGGCAACCGATAAAGCCATTGATGCAGAGGGCTGGTTTGACAGCGGCGATTTGGGCAAAGTCACTCGACGGGGCGATTTAATTATCACGGGGCGGGCCAAAGACACCATTGTGCTCACCAACGGTGAAAATATCGAGCCACTGCCCATCGAAAACGCCTGCATCCGCAGTGCCTACATCGACCAGATTATGCTGGTCGGACAAGATCAAAAGGTGCTGGGGGCGCTGATTGTGCCTAACCTTGAAGCCCTAGAACAGTGGGCGATCGCCCAGGGTTACACCACGATTGCCCAGCCCGATCAGCCCGATGACGGCTCTCACAATACCCTGGCGCTGGAGAGTGAGCCAGTGATTGCGCTAATCAAACAGGAACTCACCCGTCAGGTCAAAAATCGCCCCGGCTATCGCCCCGACGATCGTATCGGCCCCTTCCGATTGTTGAGCGAACCGTTTACGGCAGAAAATGGCCTGCTAACCCAAACCTTGAAAGTTCGTCGTCCCATTGTGACGGAGCGGTATCGCGGTATGATCGACGCGATGTTTACTTAAATCTGCCCATTTTCCCGATTTCCCTACAGCTTGATGCTATCTGACTCAATTCCCAGCCTGCTCAACGGGACACCGGAAACTTGGGCCGCTCGTAGTTAGGACGTTTCTGATTACTGAATTTTTTATGGATGTCTCCCAGTCTCAACTGTTATTAAAGCGGGTTGTCAACCTCAAAGCGGTGGTAACCCCCCTTTGGAAAGAAGAAGCTCAGCAGCAGCTGCAAAAACAGCTCAACCAAATCGACAGCAAGCTACAGCAGCTTGAAATGCAGGGTCAGCGAATGATTACAGAGATCCAGAAGCAAAGCGCTAGTCCCGATGATGCCGGCATCAAGCAGCAGGTTGGCAACATCCAAGGTAAGCTCAACCAGGACAAAAGCAAGCTGCTACAGCAGAAAAATCAAGTATTGCAGCAGCTTCAGCAGGTGCAAACCCTAGAGATGGATCAAGAAGTCACCCAGGGTCAGGTCGAAAGCTTTTTCCGGGTTTCCCAAGGGGACAACCTAATCAAAAAAATGCAGGTCGAAATCCTGCTCAAAGACGGCGTCGTCGAAGAAATACGTGGGGAATTGTAGGCGCTGATAGCCGTTTAGGGCCTCAGCTCAGGCTAAAATAAAGCGCTGGCGTTTGAGCAAGATTGAACGCTAAGATAAACGCTGCCCTGTTTGTTGTGATTGCTCTCTGGAAAGCCGCTCCATGATTCGTGAAGTCTTTATGCCCGCCCTGAGTTCCACCATGACTGAGGGAAAAATTGTTTCCTGGACTAAATCCCCAGGCGACAAGGTTGAAAAAGGCGAAACGGTCGTGATTGTCGAATCTGACAAAGCCGATATGGATGTGGAGTCTTTCTACGAAGGCTACCTCGCAACCATTATTGTCGATGCTGGAGACGTGGCTCAAGTCGGGAACGCGATCGCGCTCTTGGCTGAGTCCGAAGCCGAAATTGCTGAGGCCCAGGCCCAGGCCCAGACCCAGGAAAGCGCTGGCTCTAGCCCCGCTTCCGCCTCAGAAGTCGCTGCTGTAACGGCCTCTTCCGCTGCTTCGGCTCCCGTCCCTGTTAGCCAAAATGGTGCGGCCAAACCCAGCGGTCGCGTGATTGTTTCGCCTCGTGCCCGCAAGCTGGCAAAAACATTAAAAATCGATATCAGCGGCATTCAAGGATCTGGCCCCCACGGTCGCATTGTGGCCCAAGATGTCGAACAGGCCGCCGGCCAAGTTCCAACTGCACCAGTAGCCTCCCCTCCCCCCCCTCCGCCCGCTATTGTCACCACTGCCGCTGCTCCGGCTGCCGCTGCGCCCCCGGCTGCGGCTCCCGTATCTGTTGCCTCTGGTCAGTTGACCCCGTTCAACACTCTGCAAAAGGCCGTCGTGCAGACTATGGTGGCTAGCCTAGAGGTGCCCGTATTTCGGGTTGCCTACACCTTCACCACCGATACCCTCGACGCGCTCTATAAGCAAATCAAGTCCAAAGGCGTCACAATGACCGGTCTGCTGGCAAAGGCTGTGGCAGTGACGCTGCAAAAACACCCCCTGCTTAATGCCTGCTATGGCGAAACCGGGATTCAGTACCGGGGCGGCATCAATATTGCCGTGGCCGTAGCGATGCCGGACGGGGGCTTAATTACTCCGGTGCTGCAGGGAGCCGACCAGATGGATATTTATTCTCTCTCCCGCACCTGGAAAGATCTCGTTGCCCGTGCCCGCTCCAAGCAGCTGCAGCCAGAGGAGTATAGCTCTGGCACCTTTACCCTATCTAACCTAGGCATGTTCGGCGTCGATCGCTTCGATGCCATCTTGCCGCCGGGACAGGGGGCAATCCTGGCCATTGGCGGATCAAGCCCTCAGGTTGTAGCGACGGAAAACGGCATGATGGGAGTAAAGCGTCAGATGACCGTCAATATCACCTGCGATCACCGAATCATCTATGGCGCAGATGCAGCTGCCTTCTTAAAAGATTTAGCTCAACTGATTGAAACCAATCCTCAGTCATTAACCCTTTAAGTCGTTAATACGCTAGGAAAAGTGGCGCAAAAAAAGGGACGCGCTACGGCGTCCCGGTGCTACTCCAGCTACAGCACAACTTAAATGGGTTTAGATCCCTTGCAGGATTTGCTTAGGCCATTTGATGCATTTCGTCTTCCAGCTGATGCACAAGGGATTCATTGCCCTGGGCCTGGGCAACGGCTAGCCGGTGAGCCAGACTCCGCTGCATATTGTCGTGATGAATCCGGCTGGCTTCTCGCAGCAGCGCCCGACGCTCATCAGCGATAGCGTTTACCGCCAGGGCACGCTGGGATAACTTTGCAAAGATAGAGTCTACAGGTGCGCCTACAGACTCAGGCTGACCGTAAGAGTTGGTGCGATAAGATGCGCCACGATACTTCATCTCAGCAACGGGCTGAGGAATCGGAATATGGCGGACGTAGGAATAATGCAAAGAACGACCGCGATATTGACAAAGAATGTTGGTTTCAGTGGTTTCTAGCACGGGAGGGTTATAGTCATATTCGACGCCGCGATAGCAAAGTTTCATTCAATCGCCTCCTGAGGAGATTCAGTTAGGGTTTGAGGCGCGTTCCTTCAGGACTGTTCCTTACTTCCGTCCCATTAGGCCAGCCTCCATTAAATTGAGGAGTCAGACGTACAGGGGATGAACGTTTTTGATTTCTGTATTCAATTTAACAATTTATTCCTTTGTCAGCAAACCCTGTGTTTTTACGGAGAAATCTATCCATCACCCAATTTGCAAGGGGTTCATCTAAGGGGCGGACTTCTAAAAATCCATCTTCAGATACAGAAGTTAAAGATCTGAACCGCGCCCGCCCCGCATAACAAACTAGGGGCTGAAACACATTTCGCATAAAGGCTTGACCGCTAAATGATGACAGCCCCTAGAACTGGGAGGGTCTCATTTCGCCCCAGCCCCCTAAAGCACCCTTGAGATCGTCTATGCTGGGCTTAGGTATGTTACGCAACTTAATAATTGACAGGCAGGTAAAAATTCCGTCTATGGAGTGCATTATTAACCGTCGGGCCCAGTTCTCTGCGAGTCATCGCTACTGGCTACCTGAGCTTAGCGATACTGAAAATCATCAAAAATTTGGGCTATGCGCCCGGTCACCGGGCCACGGGCACAACTACGTACTCTATGTGTCTATGGTTGGCGAGCTTGACGCCTATGGCATGGTGCTTAATTTATCCGATGTGAAACGGGTGATTAAGCAAGCGGTGACTCAGCAACTGG
Organism: Cyanobacteria bacterium P01_H01_bin.119; assembly: GCA_039177155.1. Classification (GTDB taxonomy): domain Bacteria; phylum Cyanobacteriota; class Cyanobacteriia; order Phormidesmidales; family Phormidesmidaceae; genus JBCBZT01. The sequence continues at coordinate 3,724 of JBCDFX010000167.1, read as the reverse complement.
ATTTTTCTTACCTGAATGATGCCTGGCCTGAGTTTCAGCAAACCCTGCCGACGACGGAAAATATGGCGAGGGTCATTTGGCAGCGCCTAGCGCCCCATTTGCCTTTGACAAAGATTCTACTGTTTGAACATCCCGAACTTTGGGCCGAATACGAAGGAAACGATATGGAAGCTTATCTCACACTTAGCACTCACTTTAGCGCGGCTCATCGCTTGGCGCTGCCCAATTTAAGCTATGAAGAAAATTGCGAAATTTATGGCAAGTGCGCTCGCCCCAACGGTCATGGTCATAACTATCATTTAGAAATTACGGTGAAAGGGCAGATTGATCCTCGCACCGGCATGGTGGCGGACTTGGGTGAGCTGCAGGCCATTGTGGATAAACGGGTGGTCGATCCGTTCGATCACACATTTTTGAATAAAGATGTGGCCTATTTCACCAGGATTGTGCCTACTGCCGAAAATATTGCGATTCATATTCGAGATTTGCTGCAGGCTCCGATTCGGCAGACCGGAGCAGCGCTTCATAAGGTCAAATTAATTGAAAGTCCCAATAATTCCGCAGAAGTGTATGCGACCTCTCTGCCTCAGGGCGATGATTGGAATCAGCAGCCCGTTGGACAGCAATCGCCCAGGGAAACGGCCTACGTATAGTCGCACTCGCCAGCTAGTCTGCCGTCGGCAGTATTCCAATCGCGGATAATTTCAGGAGTCCATAGCCAGTAAGTGCCGGGGTTATCGATCGGGTCGCCCGGATTGTCGAACTGGGCGCTGGTTTCCCGGTTGGCCATAATCAGGCAGTAGCTGGCGCGGGCGTCGGCCTCCCACTCTAGCTGGGCCTGCCCCGATGTAGTTTGCGCGTTTTGATCGGCTGCGATCGCGGCCCCTACATAGGCCGCGTTGATAAAATCTTCCCCTGGAAAGCCTAATTCTGGGTTACTGCCGACCGCTTTTCGCTGCTGATGGCCTAGGCGGATTGCCTCGCTCCAGGCGTTTTGAGCAGCGTCCATATCGCCCTGGGAGTAGTAGAAAAACCCTAGGGCTGTGTTGTACTCAATGCGGTTGGGCAGGGTCTCGTCATTGAGTTTGGTTTCCTCTAAGGCCCCTTGCCAGGAGCGTCCGGCATCGTTGAAATTAAAGTCAGGATTGTCTGCTAACTGGGCCTGCTGCCACTGAAAACGGCCATGCAGATAGAGAAGACGGGGATTGTTAAGGTGCTGCCCATCCACGATGGCCTGATCAATCTGCTCGGCTTCTCTGAGCCGATTGTCGGGATCGTCGAGCAGTGTCTCAAAGCTGGCGGCGGCGAGGTCATAGTCAGGGGGCTGCTGGTTGAGCGCAACCCGTCCTGTGGTGGCCAAATCGTCGGCGATCGCGATTCTAGGCTGGGGGCTGGGGGCTGGGGGAGCTTCACTCAAACGTCCGTTTATCAGCCGAAAAGTGCCAGCACCGCCAACAACAACGATCGCACCGACGATAAACCACAGCCAGGAATAGGGGAACCGTCGCCAGGGAAATGTCCATTGCCGGGGTCGAGCCGCTGCAGCCTTGGCTGATGCCACGGATTGACCAGGATCAACAAACTCACGGTTTGGGGACGGCTGCATGGAATCGGACCGCGCTGAAGCAGTCCCATGGCTGCCAGCTAAAAGCGGTGAAAATGTATCGGCGATCGCGGTAGTTTCAATTTGAGCTGAAGCGACCGTGTCAAACTCAGCTAAATCAATGGAATCTAAAGCATCTACTGCCGCCGCTTGAGTGGGTGACTGCTCAGAACTGGGCAACGGCTGGGCGTCGTCGGTGGCTGAAGCAGGCTGGGAGAGCTGGGCCATAATATCTCCAACGATGGCGCTGTCTTCGGCGTAATCGTTGTCTTCGGTGGTCTCAAAAGTCGTTGCGATCGCGTCGAGATCAACCTCGTCATCCCACAGATTAGCTAGGGCGTCTTCGCCAGAATCCGCGCTATTAGCAATATTGTCTCCCTCGGCGACAGTTTCGGCTAAACGGCCATCTGCCAAACGGTCACTGTCGCCTGCCAAAACGCTATTTTGATTGGTATTTCTGTTTGCGCCCGGCTGGATACCAGCCGCAGCACCGCTCCCAGCCTTGGCCTGGGACGGTGGGGTAATCACCATAGAATGCAGAAGATCTGATGCTGGCGCCCCGCCCAAGTATCCATCAAAGCCAGGCTGCATATACAGCACGGGCAGCGCCCAGTAGTGCTGATCAGAACCCAGATTAAAGACCAGCGCCTGGCGGGTGCGATTTAAGCTGAGGTCGATAGCGCAGCCCGTTTTTAGGTTGCGGTAAAAAAACTGACTAAACGCGATCGCCACCCCATCAGGAATCCGCTCAGCCATGGCAATCACGGCGGGGATGCCGCGATTAAGCAGAGCTTGAGCCAAATTTTGCTCTGGCCAACCCGATGTACTCCGCTTTGAAGACCCTAGATCAGTCTGTTCGTCAGTGTAAGCACTACGGCAAGAGTTAAAAATTGCAAGCTGTATGCCGTTATTGACTAGCAGCCCTGCCAAATCTTCGCCGCTCAGACGCTCGGTTAAACCACTTTGCCGGTTCACCAAATGTAAGTCGCCCCCAGCGTCTCCCAAATCGCTGTGGCCCGCATAGTGCAAAACGTGAAATCGTCCCTGCTCTAAGGTGCGGGTCAGTTCCGCACGATCGGGCTGGATCAGCAACGTTAGATGTACAGGATAAGCCTCATCGGCGGAAGACACTGCTGGCTGCTTTAGCTCTTGCTGGAGATGTTCTACCTCCCGGCTGAGAGCTAGCCGCACCTGATCTTGAGGACTCGCGATCGCCATTAGCACCCGAATCGGCTCAGGATGAGGACTGCGGGGCTTAATCTCGGCTCGAGCTGGGTTTAGCAAGCTTGGCCAGTAGCGGCAAAACGTGAAGTTGGTTCCCGTTGCGATAGTGGTTTGTCCGTCACCGCTATTCATCACTTCCCAAGGCAGCTGCTGAAGCTGTGGAGCCTTAAGTCCTAGCCGCAGCCGCAGCAGTTGCCGGCGGTTTTGGGCCACTCCCTGGGCAGCTATCCAACTATCTCGCATCAGCCCTTGAAATAGGGCGTGGTAAAGCTGCTGCCCTAAGGTGACCACGCTAGCATCTAGCGCTGACGCGTCCGGCTGCAAACTCGGGCTTTGGGAAAAGGCTAAATTCTGATCGCGATCCGCAGCGTCTGCGGGAGATCGGGATGCCTCAGCCTGATCGAACCCCTGCAATAGGCCAAATAGCGGCCCCTGCATCAACTGCCGTGCCTGCTGAATCCAGCTATCAACATCCCAAACCATCTGCACCTCAGCCAGCGGCACCCCAGGCTCAACTTGCTCGGTACGAATAAAATACTTTTTATCGCCAATGGCTGTGATCGAGATGTGAAACTCTTGAGTCACCGCAATCTAGATGCTCGCTGATGCAGGCTTAGCCCAGATAAGTGGGACCTTAATATGGGGCTTTATCGAGCCATCATAGCCCTAATAGGGTTGACTGACCGCTAGCTGCAAAGTTCCTAAGTGTCAGTATTGACAATTTAGAGGTTTATGGACGCTTAAGTGCCAGGGTTAACCCATCGGCGATCGCTAGCATACTCACATCAATGCGCTCATCCTGGTGAAGGGTTTTGTTGAGGTCTCGCAGGGCCACCGTATCGTCATCAGTCTCATCGGGATCGGCCACGGCTCCACCCCAAAGCACATTATCAATGG
>JBCDFX010000166.1:0-8543 GCA_039177155.1 Cyanobacteria bacterium P01_H01_bin.119 | reverse complement strand
GCCATTGGTAGTTCTCCCAGTATGCCCTCTGAAGGTGCTGCTGAGCTTAATGCAATTCAAGGCGCTGCAGAAGAGGCTGTTGAGCGCGCGCCGCGTAATGCTAAAAAGGTTCAGAAAAAGTCTAAGGAAGGCTTGAATGGTGTCCAGGGAGATGCCAACGCCAGCAAGCAAAATCGCCCAAGTAATTCAAGTGAGGCGACAACTGTATCCGAAAAGATACAGAATGCTTTCGAGACTCTTTCTTCCGATTGATAGGTCTAGGTTCGCTTCAAAGCATTCAAAATTTAAGATTCCATGTGAGAAGTGCATAAGGACGTAACGGTTCTGATCCATTTGAGGTCAGAGCCATTTTTTCTCGTATTTATTTAAGAATCGATGGGTAGTTCATGGAATTTTTTATAAAAGAGTGGGGAAGCGGCGAACCATCTCTTATATTTCTGCATTATTTCAGCGGCGCTGCCGAATCATGGCGGTGGGTGATTGAGCAACTAACGCCCGATTTTCGTTGTGTGGCCATCGATCTGCCGGGTTTTGGTCAAGCGCCGCCGCTGGCAAATCCGTCACTGGCAGCTTACGGCGATTACATTGGCAACGCTTTAAAACAGTTGGAAATCAAAAATGGTATTCTAGTGGGTCATTCTATGGGGGGCAAGCTGGCGCTCCAGGTGGCGACAACCCCCAGATTAGCTGCTTTGTTGTCGCAGGTGATTCTAGTTGCACCCTCGCCGCCAACTCAAGAACCTATGCCTGATCAGGAGAAACAGCGGCTACTCAATCAGCATCCAAGTCGAGAGAGTGCCGTAACTACAGTAGAGAGTGCAACGCAGCGATCGCTTCCCGATGACCGCCGAGCGTTAGCGATCGAAACCTACAGGCAGGCAGAAAATTCTGCCTGGCGCTGGTGGCTACAAACCGGCATGAATCACTCCATTGCCGATCAGACAGCTCAAATTGAGATACCTGTGACGGTAATCGCCTCCCAGGACGATCCGGTTATTCCTTTGCAAATGCTAGAGCACGATTTTGGTGAACTGCTGCCTCAAACCAAAATTATTGCTCTGTCAGAGATTGGGCATCTTATTCCTCTGGAGGCACCGGAGGCGCTATCTGCAGAAATTCGTCGGTTGATCGCTTAGATAGTGCAACAATAGGCCCATTCTGGGTTTTCCTTTTTCCTTAATCTTATGCATCGCCTGCAAAACTACATTAACGGCCAGTGGACTCTGGAAGCTTCTCCTGAATGTCTGCCTGTCTACAACCCGGCAACGGCAGAAGTTTTGGCAGAAGTCCCGCTTTCAACCAAAGCCGAGGTCGATCGAGCGGCGATCGCGGCCCAAAGCGCTTTTCAAAGCTGGCGGCGGGTGCCGCCGACCGACCGGATTCAACCCCTGTTTAGGCTTAAGAGTCTGCTAGAGGCTAATCGAGATTCCCTAGCCCGCACAATCACCCAAGAGTGCGGCAAAACCCTTAAAGAATCCCAGGGCGAGCTGCAGCGGGCTATCGAAAATATCGAAGTGGCCTGCGGTATTCCCACTCTGATGCAGGGCACAGTGCTCGAAGATATCGCTCGGGGCATTGATGAATTTATGATTCGTCAGCCTCTGGGGGTTGCCGCGGCGATCGCCCCCTTTAATTTTCCGGCGATGATTCCCTTTTGGTTTATGCCCTATGCCTTGGCCTGCGGCAATACCTACTTGGTAAAACCCTCTGAAAAAGTCCCTCTGACCATGGCGGCCATTTTTGATCTGATCGATCAAGCGGGCTTTCCGCCGGGGGTGGTAAATCTGGTTAATGGCGATAAAGAATCAGTTGACGCCATTTTGGATCATCCGGTGATTCGCGCCGTTAGCTTTGTGGGCTCATCTGCCGTGGCTCGCTACGTCTACAGCCGGGCCGCCGCCAATGGTAAACGGGTGCAGTGCCAAGGCGGGGCCAAAAATCCTATTATTGTGCTGCCCGATGCCGATATTGAAATGACCACCCGTATTGCCGCCGACAGCGCTTTTGGCTGTGCGGGGCAGCGCTGTTTGGCCGCGTCGCTGGCGGTGACCGTGGGTGAGGCTACCCCGATGTTTACCGAAGCGATTGCCACAGCCGCCAGCACCCGTCAGGTGGGTAACGGCTTAGATTCAACGGTTCAAATGGGGCCTGTAATTACCCCTGCGAGCCGCGATCGCATTGAAACCCTAATTCAATCTGGAATCGATCAGGGGGCCAAATTGCTCGTAGACGGTCGCAATCCCACAATTTCTGGCCTAGAGCAGGGCAGCTTTGTGCGGCCTACCCTGCTGCAAGATGTTGCCCCCGATAGCGAAATTGCCCACACCGAAATTTTTGGCCCCGTGCTGGGATTAATGGCAGTGGAAACCATTGATGACGCGATCGCCTTGGTTAACCGCAGCCCTTGGGGAAATATGGCCTGCCTATTTACCAACAGCGGGGCAGCAGCCCGTCAGTTTCGCTACGAAGCCGAAGCCGGCAATATTGGCATCAATATCGGCGTTGCGGCGCCTATGGCCTTTTTCCCTTTTAGCGGTTGGAAAGACAGCTTCTTCGGCGATTTGCACGGTCAGAGTCACCACGCGGTAGAATTCTTTACCCAAACCAAGGTCGTTATCGAGCGCTGGCCCAAAGAATGGTCTCGCCAGTTTTAGCCCGCTCGCTGTTAGGCTGCTGTAAACAGTTCAGACCTGTCCCGGTATAGCAGCCGAAGAGACTATTGGAACGAGGCTGCGAGTCAGATGCTTCTGCGTCAAAGACTCCAGTGATACCCGGTAGAGCACGCAATCTGACCAAAGCTATAAGCCTAAAAATCTGACAAACCGTCTTTTGACACCCACGAGAAAGCTTTCTAATTTGAGAAAGATTTTGACGTGTGTGTGTGACTACCGTGACCCTTAAACCCCAAAACTTGATTCACTGTGCTGCAGCGCTATCTGTGATGCTCAGTGCAGTGGCCGCCTCGGAAACCCGTGCCCAAGCTCAAGCTGAATCCACAGACAGCTTAACTGTAGAAGATTCTATTGTGATCACCGATGCCGAAGCGCTGCTACCCGTCGCCCCAGATGTTGCCACAGATGGCGTGCCCTCTAGGAATACCCCTCAATCCGATCGTAACTCTGCTTCCCTAGTCTACGGTCAAGTTGAGCTAGCGTTTGAGGCGCGGCCTACTACAAATGGATTAACCGCCAGTGACAGCGCCACCCCTGGAGGGCGCGATCCCATTCTCGAACTTTCGGTGGCACAGAACCCGGCTCCCTATCAGTTTGGCTACGGTAGTTTGCCCCTTTTAGCCAACGGCAATCACACGCCGACTGACGGAGATACTCTCCTCTGGTCGCCGTCTCGTCCGGATAGCCATGCGCCCATTGGCGTGATGAGCGATCACACCCACGAACAAGGGGAAGTGATGCTGTCTTACCGCTACATGTTTATGAATATGGACGGTAACCGCAGCAGCACCACGAGTCAAAGCCCTGCTGAGGTGCTCCAGCAGTTTCCGGTGACTCCCACCCGGATGACCATGCAGATGCATATGTTTGGGGCAATGTATGCGCCAACGGACGACTTAACGCTGATGGCGATGGTGCCCTACATCATTAAAGAAATGGATCACATAACCCGCATGGGCGTGGAGTTTACGACTAATTCTGAGGGATTTGGCGACATCGGGCTATCGGGGCTATACACCGTGCTGAACCAAAACCGTCAGCGCATACATCTGAACCTAGGTCTGAGCTTTCCCACCGGCTCTATTGAGGAGCGCGACGCGACGCCGATGGGGCCCAATCAGATCTTGCCCTATCCAATGCAGATAGGCTCAGGCACCTTTGATTTACGTCCGGGTGTCACCTATCTGGGGCAAGCCGGAGACTGGTCTTGGGGGGCACAGGCGATGGGGACAATTCGGCTGGGCACCAACGCCAACGGTTACAGTCTGGGGGATCAGCTAATGCTGACCGCCTGGGGCGCCCGTCAGTGGACCAACTGGTTTAGCACCTCTGTGCGACTGGGCGGGCAGACCTGGGGCAATATCGATGGGCGAGATAGCCGTTTAAATCCCAATATGATTCCAACCGCTAATCCAGATTTACGGGCAGGAACTCAGCTAGATGTGGGATTAGGACTCAATTTTTATGTGCCCGAAGGCGGCTTAAGCGGGACCAGGCTAGCAGTGGAGTTTAACCTGCCGATTTATCGTAGTCTCTCTGGTCCTCAATTGGAAACGGACTACAGCATCACGGCGGGTTTGCAGGCTACATTTTAAACCGGTTTAGCTCGCTATTGCAGTTCACTGATTCGGTTAAATGGGCAAGGGGAGTCAGCGCGATCGCCCCTGTAAGCCTTGCCTTCAAGCTAGAGTAGAGGCATCCCTATTCGTATATTCCCTTAATAGCGCTCCCCTTTCGCTCCTGCGGCGAGCCTCTCATGGCCTTTATCAACCCCAAAACTGACTTTGCCTTTAAGAAAATCTTTGGCTCTCCCCAAAGTCAGCCCGTGTTGATTAGCTTTCTGAATGGTCTTCTTTACGACGGCATAGATATTATCGAGTCCTTAACCATCCTCAATCCCTATCAAGCCCCTCGGGTCAGGGGTATGAAGGATACCTATCTCGATGTCAAAGCCCAGCTAAACGACGGCACCAGCGTAATTATTGAAATGCAGGTGCTTAACGTTGAAGGCTTCGAAAAACGCATTCTCTACAACGCAGCCAAAACCTACTCTACTCAGCTCAGTACCGGTGATAATTACAGGTTGCTTAATCCGGTGATTGCCCTGACCATTACCGACTTTGTTATGTTTGAAGAACTTGATAGCTATCGCTCCTGCTTTGTGCTGAAAGAAAAAGACTTTTTGATTGACTATCCCAGCTATGATTTGGAGCTGGTGTTTGTTGAACTGCCGAAGTTTGAGCGATCGCTGACACAGCTTGATAGCCTGATGGAGCGATGGTTATTTTTCCTAAAAAACGCGAAAGAACTGCGGACTATTCCGGCGGAGATGGAGACGGTACCAGCTCTAAGGCAGGCTTTTGAATTTGCAAACCAGGCTAATCTGACCCCTGAGGAGCTGGAGAATTTGGAGCATCGGGAGATGTTTATCCATGACCAGCGCAACGCAATTAAACGAGCGCTCAATCAAGGACGCAAAGAAGGGCGTGAGGAAGGAGAGCGATCGCTGATTCTACGTCAGCTGGCTCGACAGGTTGGCCCCTTGCCAGATAGCGTCCGTTCTCAGCTCAACCAGTTATCCGTAGAATCGTTGGCAGCATTGGGTGAGGCGCTCTTAGACTTTGAGAATCTAGATGATGTGCAGGGATGGCTGCAGGCTAGGCGGCAACGAGAAGATTAGAGGATAAGTCCAGTTCTCGGCCGCTTTATATTTTGGGTCAGATTGCTTATCGCACCCAGTATCGCTGGAGCGGTTGAGGTAAGGGCAATCTGACTCGTAGCCTTATTCTAATCGTCCGTTCGGCTGCTGTAGTGGGTGACTCTGGATACAGTTGCGATTTAGTTTTGCCAGAAAAAAGGAGAGAGCGATCGCCCCCTCCTTTTTATTATTGCCTCAATTTATTGTCTCAATGACAAGTCTTGAGCAGTCTTAGAATGTATAGCCCAGACCAATCACGCCATTAACTTGCGTATTGTCGAAGAAATTGACATTGACGGTGCCGTTAGCGGTTAGGCGATCGGTTAGGCGGTAGTCTACTCCAGCGGTTACTAGAGCGCCAAAATCATCGTCGCCGGCAGTGGTGTAGGCTGCTCCTGCGCCAACAAAAGGTAATAGCCGACCGTCAGAGGTAAGAGCGTTGAAGTCATAGGTGACCGGTAACGTAAACTGGGTTGCACCATTGCCATCAAAATTCAGATCAGAGGCAATGCTGGGGCGCACAGAGACGTGATCGTACACCCGAAACTTGCTGTTGATGGCCAGACCCACATCGCTGGTGCCGCCTAGCTCACCGACGCTGACGCCGCCGCCAACATAGTTGTAGTCTGTCTCTAGAGACTGGGCACTGGCTGCAAGCGGAGAAACTGCGATCGCAGCCGCTGCCAAACCAGCTGGAATTAATGCGTTGAACAAACGTTTCATGATTTCACTCCAAAGAATTAGGGAAGCACAACCGACCTTTTGGGATAACGGTTTTTGCATTTGCGTTTTACGGAACTTGTGTAAAGCAAGCGCAGGTTTTGAGCGGTGAAAAATCCAGCTCATCCTTAGCGCTTGATTCTGTTGTAGCGAACGGCTTGCAAACTGCTCTTTCAATCGGTGCCAGTTCGTAGAGTGGCTATTTGAGCAGAACGTTATGGGTTGAGCCGCCGTCTGGCCCGGATTTTAATCTGCGGTCTGTTTCAGAAAGCCGCGCAGTAAGCCGGTCACAACCGCAGGCTGCTCTAAGTGGGGCAGCACTCCTGCATCTTTGACGCTATAAAGCTGAACAACTTGGGGGGTCAGCTTTGCCAACCGTCGCCCCACGTCAATGGCGCTAAAGCGAGAGTATTCTCCCCAGACAAAGGCAGTCGGTACCGTCAACTGGCCCATATAGCGCGCCAGATCGCAGCATAGATCTCCCTTAAGAGAGGCCAGTGCCGCATACTCCGCTTTTGGCTTTTGGGTCGATGCGAGATAGGCGTTTACCATTTCTGGGGTGATTCGAGCCGGATTGTGAAATAGGAAATTGGCTAAAAAAGAGGTCACCGCCAGCTCGTTAGCGGCTCCCAAAGCGTAAATCCAGCGATCGACCCCCGGCGTTCCGGCAAGCTGGGCCGCGATCGACAAGCGGTAGTCTCGTCCAAAATCTCCGTAGCCTGATGGCGACACCAGAAATAATTGATGGAACAGCTCGGGCCGCTTAATCGCCAGCCGAATCACAATTGAGGCCGTTAGAGACGTTGCCATGACAACGGCTGGAGCGGCTGCAACCGTTTCCAAAAGCTGAGCCAAGCTGTCGAGATAGTCGCTGACCCGATACGTCCGTTCAGGATGGTCAGAATCTCCCCAGCCAAGCAAGTCTGGCGCAATCACCTGGTAATCTGCCGCAAACGCGGGGTAGACGTGGCTCCACTCATAGGCTGAAGAGCCGCCTCCCAAGCTGTGGATAAAAACTAGCGGCGAGTCTGGCGATGCTGAGCCAGGCTGGTTCTCCGTTGGCGTGTAGTAAGCCATATTACCCAGAGGCGTTGGGAGCCACTGCTGACTAAAGCCAATCGGTTGGAAAGATTGCATATTTAGCCATCCGGTTAAAACGGTCTGAAAACTGGAGCCTTTAGAGCTTGATTCAACAGCATCAACGACCTAATTGAGCATTTCAGCGATTGATAAAAACCGTCAAACCAGCCCCAGCCAGCTTAAAATTCCTTTCCCCGTTATCAGTTCGATTACAATCACGGCGACAAAACCGACCATAGCGGCACGACCGTTCAACCGCTCTGCGTAGTCATTAAACCCCGTTTTAGGCCGCTCAGTATTGGGGGTCACAGAAGGCTTAGGCTCCGCCATAGGACTCAAAATCTCTAAAACTGTTTTATAAACAACCTGGGGCAGAACGATTCAGACTTGCAAACCGGTCATCCCCTTACTGCATTAAGCATTGTATCCTACGCGTTACAGCATTTACTTTCTGGGCAAGGTATCGCTTGCCTGCCACGGGCCAGAATTTAATACCCGTTTTACTTATCAATGTGAATAAGCTGGCTGAGATCTTGGGGATCGACTTGGTAAGCCGCACCGAAGCCCATCACAAACCGCCCTTGGTAGGGGCTGAGCTGAAAAATGCGAAAATCGCCTAAGCCGCGCAGGGTCTGAACTAAACCCCCAAAGCGGGCTTCAAAGCGATCGGCGATCGCACTCCAGCCGTCGCTCTCTCTCGGCACCAGGGAAACTGAGCAATCGTAAGACAGCCGCTGACGAGCAAAGATCTGGCTAGCGTTGGCCTCATCTTCAATCAGCATTAGACTGGCTTTGCCGGTCTGAGCCAAATTCTGCGTATGGGGCGATAGGCCGCTGACGAACAGATAAAAGCTGCACTGGTTATCTCGCACAAAAGGGGCATAGCTAGCGTTGGGAACGCCCTTAGCATTTACGGTTGCCAGCATAGCGCTTTGCACCCGCTCAGGAAGCTGTTGATAGGCCCGTAGGGCATCAGTGTAGGAGGCCATGGGGAAGGAAAACGCTATAAAACTCTATTCAATCGTAACCGTCCCATACACATTGCTAGCTGAGCGGAGTCGAAGCTATAACCCAGCCAAAGCGTCCCTATTCCCTCCGAGAAGGCTTCGCCAACGACTTCGCTCAGGGGACGCTTACATTCAATCAGATTCAACCCTCAAAATTGCCCCAATACAAAAATCCAGCGCTGCGGTTAAACAGACGCTGGAGTGGGGAGTGCGTTGAAGTTAGTTGGGTCCCAGAAAAAGCCCAAAGAAAGCCCAGAGAAATCTCGGAGAAAAGTGTTGGAGAAAAGCCTAAATTTCTAGTTCAGGCTGAAGGTCAGTGATGCAGGTGGCCAACATCTCGCGCTCGGCTGCGGTTACCGTATCAAT
>JBCDFX010000165.1:0-8554 GCA_039177155.1 Cyanobacteria bacterium P01_H01_bin.119 | reverse complement strand
TTGATCTGCGCGACTTGAGCAATAGCGGGCTGCACTATACCTGCTGCGATCGCTGTCGCCATGCTCGTTATCACTTGCCATCGGTACGCCATATCTTTCCTATTCCCAATCACCAACTGTGTTAGCTCATAAAAGGCACTACAGCTGGCACCGCTTTGCCAGAAGCATCCTTAGAGCTTTTTGAAAATTCTGCTCAATAAGGAGACTATGGGTTGGCAGAGGAATAGGCTAGAGATTTTGAACCTTCAGCGCACTTTATTTTGAACCCTCAGCGCACTTTTTAGGCTAATCTCTTAAACGTTGGTTAGCTGCTGTTGCTGATAGTGTTTAGGGTTAACGCCGAATTTTTTTCTAAATGCAACGGCAAAATTACTTCGGCTTTTATAGCCAACAATTTGAATAACGTCTTCGACCTTAATATCGGGATGATTGAGAATACTTTGCGCCTGCTTAAGACGATAGTCTTGCAGATACTCAAACGGCGTCATATGAAACACCTGCTGAAAAATTTCGTTTAATTTTCGGCGATTTAGATTTACCTGGCGCGCCAATTCATCTACCGAAGGCGGATTTTGTAAATTGCTTAGCAAGAGTTCTTTAGCCTGATAAATTCGCTGCAGTTCATCGGGATGCAAAGTGCTCTGTCCAGCTAATTGAGGCGCAAAAATCACCAGTTGCTCAACGATCTGCTGCGATCGCAACGTCATAAGTTCTAATGCTTTTCCTTCTAAATAAAGATATCGGCTAAATCCCTCAAACGGGCAGTTAAGAATTTGCCGCAGAACCAAGTGCATCTGAGGCGTTACGGCTCCTTCGTTAATCAGAGAATAGACCTGCTCAATGGACGGACTAATCGAGGGAGTTTTGAAGATATAAATAGCGTTAAAGCACTCCTCAGCGGACTGCCGCAGGGTTACCGGTAATTTTTCAAGCAGGCTATCTAAAAAGATTTTAAGAATTGGCAGCTCTAGATGCAGCTCTACCTTGAGGATTTGCTGACCGCCTGGATATTGAAAAATTGAATTGGAAACCTTTTGGCCTGATGCGAGAAATAATCGGCTGCGCCCAGCCTGGGGTCCCTTCAAGACAAAAGTCATCTCCAGCTTGGTCGGAACCTCAAAATTCTGGACCTGCCTCACAAAATCATCGTAAAATTCATAGTCCAAAATTAAAATTTTAAGTCCATCTCTGACCGTTATACGTTGGCAATATCCTTGCCCAAGATGTTCTGGGCATCTGAGAATCGTATCGCCGTAGTCGAAATAATCGAAGCTAACCTCATCAAGACTGCTGCGCTGCAGCCAAGCGTCGGGACGATCAAGTGAAAGTGTAATGGCCATACTTTTGGTCAATAAGCGGATTGCTATATCTTGCCGTCTCTATGGGCTTATTGCAATTTATTCCTAGCTGGCCTCTTAACTGGACTCCTAGCTGGCCTAACCAGGACTGCTGTAGCCTAGCTAGAGTATTTCCGATTGACGAGCCACAGCCATCCGTCTTCTAGCAGGCTGTAGAGAATGGGAACCACCACCAAACTCAATAGAGTCGATGTCAGCAGTCCCCCAATAATGGCGACTGCCATAGGCTGACGCAGCTCAGCACCGGCCCCTAGCCCAATGGCAATAGGCATCATGCCCAGCACGGTGGAGGCAGTCGTCATCAAAATGGGCCGCAGCCGCACTAGCCCAGTTTGTAAAATAGCGTCTGTCCGTTTGCTTCCGGCCCGCCGCAGTTGGTTGGCGTAGTCCATTAGCAGCAGAGCGTTTTTATCGAGTAGCCCCAGCAAAAACAGCAGTCCCAGCAGTGACACAATACCGAAGTCACTGCGGGTAATCAGCAGGGCCAGCATTGCGCCCACAATGGAAAGAGGTAAGGACAAACCCACCACCGCAGGCTCCAGCAGTCGGCCAAAGGGAATTAGCAGCACGGTCAACATGCAGACAACGGCCAAAACCAAGGTGCGACCAAAGCTGCCCAACACCTCACCAATTCGGGCAGAATCTCCTCCCAGGTCGATTTGAATCCCTGAAGCGGTAGCAATAACGGATTCAGCGATCGCGATTACCTCTTGAGTAGCGTCTCCCAGCACTTTGCCCTGAGTTAGGTTAGCGCTGATGATGGCGGCGCGATCGCCGTTGCGATGGCTAATTTCAACGATGTTATCGGCTGTATTGGCAGCGCCCGAAACCCGGACATCGGCAAATCCGGGTAGGGTTTCAACTTCGGTTTTAATATTGGCGATCGCCTGCTGTAGCTGATCCAAATCGTTTCCCAGCAGCGCCACCTGCAGCGGCCTTTCACCGCCGGTATCGACAAACTGGACATCTTCAACGCTGGTTTCCAAGCCGTTTAGATTGGGCAAATCTTGACGCAGTTGAGCTTGGACGGCAGCGGTATCGCGATCGCGCTCACTCTCTAGCTTGATATATAGGCTGCCCTGGTTTGGCTGCCCCCGCCCGCCCACGGTGGTTAATACCGAGGCAACTTCCGGCAGTTGTCGCACCGTTTCTTCCAGCTGATCGGCCTCAGCTAAGGTCAGCTGTAAAACCTGGCCTCTGGGGTCAGCCTGCCGATCAGTATCGGCTGCAGCTGCTGGAGAACCTTGGGTTGGGTCTGCGGGCAGCGCCGGGTTAGACGCCGAGGACTGAGCCGATATTTGGGGCAGCTCAACCGTGTAGTTAAGATAAAACTCGCCGCGATCGAGCTGGGGGATAAAGCCCTGGGGAATCAGGGGAATAATCAAAATGCCGGCGATAAAGCTGGCGATCGCCGCGCCCACTACGGCCCAGCGATGGCAAAGTGACCAAGCGAGCAGTCGATGATAGTGCCGCTCTAGCCAAGTGGTGGGAACTGTTGCCCCCAGAGGGCTGCCGTGCTCCGCTGCCAAAGCGGGCTGAGGCTGAGATTTTGGAGCCATCCAGTAGGCCGCCAGCACGGGCGACAGGGTGCGGGCCACCAGCAGGGAGGTGAGCACCGCTGCCGATACGGTCAACCCAAACGGCTGAAAAAACTGACCCACGGTGCCGCCCATAAACGCCACGGGCAAAAACACCGCCACAATCGTTAGTGTTGAGGCCGACACCGTTAGCCCAATCTCCTGAGTTGCCTGCAGTGCGGCCTGTCTAGGCGTTGCCCCCAGCTCAATATGACGGGCGATATTTTCAATTTCTACGATGGCGTCATCGACAATAATGCCGATCACAATGGCCAAGGCCAGCAGCGTAATGGTTTCAAAATTAAAACCATAAATCGCCATCACAATGCAGGTACCCAGCAACGATAGGGGAATGGCTAGCGCCGTAATTAAGGTAGCCCGCCAACTGCGTAAAAAGACAAAAATAACCAGCACCGCGATCGCGATCGCCCCCAGCAGCGAATCAATCGTGGCCTGGGTCGCCGCCCGAATATAGTCTGCCTGGGTAATCGCCTGGACAAATTGAACGGCGGGCAGCTCGGCCTGCAGTTGCTCAATGGCGGCCTCCACGCGATCGACTACTTCCAAGGTGTTGGCGCTGCCCTGTTTAACCACCTGCAGCGCTAGCGCATTTTCTCCGCCAAAGCGCACTAGGGTCGGAGGATTGCGCAGGTCGGCCCCAAAATTGGCCCCCTGATCGGTAGTGGCCTCAGCGTCTATCCCGGCCCCCTGCAAATCTACCCGAAGAACCCCATTGAGAGCCTGCAGCGAAGGCAGAATATCCCTTCGGGCCACCTCTGCCAGGGCGTCTAAATCAAGCTGAGCACTGGAGAGGGCATAGCTGACCGCTGCCGCTTCATTTAGATTTAATGGAATCACTTCAGTGGTAGCTGCCTCAGGCAAGCCCGCATTGTCAATGGCCTGCTCCGCTGCTGTTGTAGAGGCTGCCAAGGCCGTATTGACATCAAATTTCAGCGTGATAACGCTGCGCCCCGGCGTGGTCGTTGAGAGCATTTCCGCCAGCCCGTCCAAGGTTTGGAGCTGCTGCTCCAGTGGATTGGTTAGGGCTGCTTCACTGTCTAAGGCCGTGTTAACCGATGGACTTTGAGCCACTGTGGCGTTGACGATCACCACCGGAAAGGTGATGTCTGGAAACAGGGCATATTTAATAGAGCTAAAAGCGAAAAAACCCGCGATCGCGATCGCAATCCAGCAGCACACCGTCAACCACGATCGCTGAATGGCCAGACGAGAAATATTCAGGCGATCGCGGAGTTTATCTAGCCGGGAGCGAGCCATTAACTTAAGAAACTTGGCAAATTGCTATATCCTACCGCTGATTTAAGCTGAATCAGCACAGCAGCGCCATTACTTATGGCATCATGGCGTGCTCCAGACGACGCCGTTGCGAACGGGAAAGGTTCCCATAGCAGCCGAACAAATGATTAGGACAAGGCTGCTACATGTAGCTTTGGGTTAGACCAAAAGATCAAGCTAAAACCCAGGTTACGAGTTGAGGGAAGCGAATCAGCAATAGTAAGGCCACTAGTTGAATAGCAATAAATGGCACCACGCCCCTGTAAATATCGGTTGTTTTTACCTCCGGCGGCGACACCCCCCGCAGATAAAACAGTGAAAAGCCAAAGGGCGGTGTTAGAAAAGAAGTCTGCAGATTGACCCCCAGCATGACCCCAAACCACACTAGGTCATAGCCAAAGCTCAGCGCAATCGTAGATTTGAGCGACTCAGTCAGCGTCCGCAGCTGCAGCCGTCGGTTGATCGCCGCTAGCACCAACGCCCCAAAGCCCCCCATGGCACCCGCTTCTGTAGGGGTCGCCAGCCCGGCAAAAATGCTGCCTAGCACAATCAAAATCAAAAATAAGGGGGCAGCATCACTAAAAAGATCCGTTTGGCAAGCTGGGCCTTTGTAATATCAAGCATCTCCAGGGGCAGTGCGGGTGCTGCTTTGGGCCGAAATAGCGCGATCGCAGCGGCATACGTCAGATACAGTCCCGCCAGCGCCAGCCCAGGCAACAGCGAGCCCATGCCTATTTAGTCCAAATAGCGCTAATTTTAGGAAATTAGCGGCGCAGCCGGCTCCAAACAGCACGCTGATTTGCTTAGGCAACCCCTACCCGTACCGCTCTTATTCGTATCTGCTATCGCCACATTCCCAGCCAGGAATGCATCATACCAGAGCCGCTTACCTGAAAATGACTTATTGGTGCAACGCAACGTACGCTAAGAAGAATAGGCGATCGCGCCGAAAATTAGAGCACGGCATCCGCCGAGAGATTCGGACGGGTAGCCAGTCAGATTGCTCGCCACTCTAGCCATACTCGGTGTGAGCAATCTGACCAGAGAGCTATATGCAGGCTGGGTAGATCAAAGCGAAACCCAACAGCAGCATGGGTTTTGTTGGGTTAGCCCTAGCGCTAACCCAGCCTACAAATCTAAGCTCAGTAAACGACTAAAGTATCTAAGCCATCTGCTTTTTACGCTTGAGTGCACCCCCCGCTGCGATCGCGCCAACAGAAACAATGGCCAAAGCCGTTGTCGGCTCAGGCACCGCTTCGTAAGAGAAGTTGTCAATATCTAGGTTTTCGGCAGCATTAACGTTGCTGAACAGCTCAAACTCTGTAAATGCAGCATCGCCAATAATCCCGAAGGAACCACTGCGATTACGGTTGCCGGGCAGTTGCTCCCAAAGACTGAACTGTTGCTCACCGGTGCCGTCAAAGTTACCGGAAATCTGGGCTCTTTGACCTACACCGGACCAATCAGCAAAGAACCCATTAACTGGGCTATCAAACAAGAACTTGATACCCGACTGAGTCGTTCTAACCTTAAACCGCTGACCCTCAACCTTAAAAGTGCTGTCATCATTTGACTGAACGGCGAGTCCGCCGAAGTCTAAGGAAGTTTGAGCCCCCTTGACACCGGAATCGAAGCTCTCAGTTAATACAGAAGCGCCTAGGGCAGCTTCCCAGTCTGCACGGTCATTAAAAAACTGAACGGCTTTGGCCGGCAGCGCTTGTACAGCGATCGCACTAACCGCTATTCCTGCGAGCAGGAAAGCCTTTGTCAGTTGCTTGTTCATGGGTTTGCTCCTATGAATTGAGTTTTCTACACGGACTTAACGTGACTCGGCTGCAGTCTCTGCATTTAGAGTTGCCGTCAGCGGCGAGTCATGATTCGGTAGATCGGAGGCATTTCCTGACTGTCTCTGGAAGGTTTCTGACTAAAAAACTTGGACCTCTCCAGATGCTTAAATAGGTGCTTGGCTAGATCGCATCATTGGTGGCACAGTTGACAACTTAAAATCGACTGTTCCTGCTGTCACTAATTTGTAAAGACGCTTTCTATTCGAGATTCATCAATTACCCTGGGGACTGGGCAAACCTACGCAAGCTTTTCTACACCACAGCGTATCAATCAACCCTGGAGCGAGCATGACTACTAAAGTAGATTTATGCAAGGTATATCGTTTCATAAAATCTGTATCAGGAGTTGATTGCTCTATATGCCAAGGGTTAGTCTCTATTTAGTATCAGTGCTAGTTGATACAGCTTCCGTCGAGAAAGCTGGGTCTGATAAGCCAGTTGGCGGCTGGCCTGAGAGCGCGATAGCCCTTGATCGATAAACCATACCGCTCTGTCTTAAGGTTGGCTTCTTCGGAGAGCCAGGGCTGCTTAGGTTGGACTCCGGCGACAATCAGCGTAAATTCGCCTTTGGGCGCGATCGCACCATAGTGCTTCCAGGCTTCCTGCAATGTTCCTCGCCAAAATTCTTCGTGGCGTTTACGGAATTGGCGCGATCGCAGAATCCCCCGCCACTGACAGTCCTTGTTACTCCTGTGGCTCAGAGATTTCTTAGGTTGCCCTTGCACCTTACGTAACGTCAGGTTCTAGGATGAACGCATCAACTGCAGTCCTCTAAAAAATAGGAGCCAAAGTAATAATGTCTGGCTTCATGAAGATTGGTGAGCTGGCAAAGCAGACTGGACTCTCAATTCGAACATTGCACTATTACGACGAAGTTGGGTTGCTTTCACCGTCCCATCGAACCGAGGTTGGACATCGACAGTACAGTGCTCGCGACATCATTCGGTTACAGCAAATCTTATCGCTGCGACAGCTTGGGTTTTCTCTCAAGGAGATCCGGGAGTGCTTGGAAAGCCCCGATTTCTCTCTTCCTCAGGTGATTGACCTGCATCGAGCACGGTTAAGAGAGCAGATGGCTCTATCAAGCATATTACTTGAGCGATTAAATGCGATCGCCCAAGAACTAGAAATCACCCAATCGGTCTCGATTGAAAACTTAATTGAAGCAATGGAAACAATTTCCATGTCTGGACAATATTTTACAGCCGAACAGCAAGCTACTCTTGAAGCGCGCTTTGATGAGCATGAAACAGAGTGGCAAGACCTGCTCTCTCAGGTGCGGACTGAAATGGATAGAGGCACTGATTTCAATAGCCCCGAAGTACGCATCTTAGCGAGGCGCTGGCTGATGAGCATGAACTCTTTTATCCAGGGAGATCACGACATTTACGCATCACTCACTCAGATGGTACAGAAAGAAGGACCATCGGTTGCAAGCTGGGGCAGTATGGATGCGGCAACCTTTGAGTACATGTTGAAAGCCATTGCTCTACTGACACTAGGTGAGATGACGGAGTCGCTTATCCCTCGCAACAAAATCTTGAGTCCCACGACTCAGCATATTCTTAAGCTTGGAGAAGAGGCTATTCGTCAAACCAATTTTTACGTTTTGGGAACAGAAGCGATGCTCCTAGGACTCCTGGCGGACGATACTAATGCTGCTGCTCAGGTTTTATCTGGCACAGGGGTGACATTTACAGTGGTTCAGCCGCTTGTGGTGAAATGGGTGGGAGTTCGCCCTGAACCACCAGAGGGACGGCATCCATCGTCAATACCCTTTGCACCCAGAGCAAAACGCGTGATTGAGTTAGCGCTAAAAGAGGCTCAGGAAATGGGGAAATTGCACATCGAACCGGAACACCTGCTCCTCGGCATCCTAGACGAAGCTAAGGAAAGTGGAGGGTTGGCAACCTATATTCTCAGAGAAGAGCTCGGCCTCGATCTAACGCAGCTTGAGCAACAGCTCAGAATGGCAACAGCATAGTAGCCGATTGCCTCTCTTTCCAGAGACTTTTGGGGCTAACATTGTAATGCAAGCATGGAGCGAAAAGGGCCATTATCATTTTGGATAATCTAGCCTAAATTACTGCGAAATCCGAAGAAGAGCATAGCTTACGTCGAAGCTGAGCTGCGAGCGCCGTCTTTCCGTGCTGCGCGCCCGCTCAACCCCAACATCGGCGCGGGCGCGCAGCACGCCCGAAGGGCGTCGGCGCTCGTCAGCTTCAGCGTCTCGTTAGGTTTGAGCCTTCACGCGAAGCGCATCTGGACCAGATTGTGTCCGCAGTCCGCTCGAACGAGGACTGATTTATCCTGTAACTAAAGTCAGGAGTCCTTTAAGACTTGGGAGGTTGGCCTACAACCCTTAAGATTTATTTCTTGAGCTCAAGATGATGATTGGCGCTTCTCCACAAATTCCTTTAAATTATTGAGCCAAACATTCCAACTCTTTTCAGTGGCATCGCGCATTTCTTTGGAT
>JBCDFX010000164.1:0-8608 GCA_039177155.1 Cyanobacteria bacterium P01_H01_bin.119 | reverse complement strand
GAATGGGCCTCAACCAGATAGCGCATCAGCGCTCCCTTGATCGTCCAAGGGCAGCGCACCGTCTGAGAACGGTGAGAAATTCGGGGCAGCTCACTCCAAATTTGCCCCAAAGCTAGCTCTTGAATCGTCAGCATTTCAATTAACTTTGCAATGCAAAACATTGCGTCAAATCCCGGATGCAGCTCTGGGAAAATAAAGCCCATATCGCCGCTTCCGCCCAGCACTACGCCATCGTTGGCCTGACATGCCTCCATTAGGGCTGTGGGATTGGCCTTGGTGCGTATCACGCGGCCATCGTGGCGGCGGGCTATCTGGTCCACTGCGCCAGAGGCATGCACGGGCACCACCACCGTGCCGCGAGGATGGGCCGTTAAAATCATATGGGTCATTAGCGCGGTTAGAGTTTCACCCCGAATTGGCGTGCCCACCTCGTCCACCAGGATCATCTGCTCTCCGTTGGCCGACACCTGTACCCCAAAGTTGGCCTGGAGCGCCTCTACCACCTGGCCAAGCTGCCCCAGCAGAGTTTCGCGCTCAGCCGCTGAGGGACCCATCTGGCTCAGACTGGCATTAAGCACTACCGCATCACAGCCGTATTTTGTTAAAAGCTGGGGCAAAACTGCGCCAGAGACAGCATAGACATAGTCAATTACGACCTTAGACTGACTGGTGCGAATCGCCTCAATATTGAGTCGTTCTTCAAAGGCTTTGGAATAAATATCAATCAGCTGGGTGGGGTAGGAAACGCCGCCGATCTCATGGATTTGAGCGCGGCGCAGATCTTCTTTGAAATAAGCCCCTTCAATTTTTTTCTCTTTGCCCTTAGGAATATCGATGCCCTTTTTATCAAAGAACTCGATCAAAATTTGATCGGGGCGATCGGGGTGAAGTCGGACGTGAATACCGCCCGTGACATTTAGGGTCCTTAGCAGCGCCCGGGCCACCGGAATAGCCGTTGCTTCTAGATTTTGGACGTTGATACCCACCCCCATCAACCCCGAAATCATCGACCGCGAGACCATGCGGGAAATACTGCGCTGGTCGCGAGATACCGTGACGCTGGTTCCGGGCTTTAGGGTAGAGCCGTAGGCCGCCCCCAGCTTGACAGCGAATTCGGGCGTGATATCGATATTGGCCAGTCCGGCCACGCCTCGCTGACCGAACAGATTTCGCTGAGCCGTGTTGCCCCAGATTAGGTTGATATTAAGGGTGGCTCCGGACTCAATCTTCTTACTGGGCCAAACTCGAACGCCAGGGCTAATTTGCGCCTCTTCACCCACCGTAGATAGGGAACCGACGACTGCGCCCTCCAAAATGTGGGCGCGGCGATCGGCGCGGGTGCCCCGGGCAATGACGCAGGCGCGCAGGTGTGTTTCTTCGCCAATGATTGCGCCGTTCCAAACAATAGGGCGTTTAAGATCTGCATCGCTGCCAATCGTGACGTTGTCTCCAATTACGGTTCCCGGTTCGAGCACAACCCGGGAACCAATACGGCAATTTTTGCCGATTAACACTGGCGGCTTGATTTTGACATCGGGCTCAATGGAGGTATTTTTGCCCACCCATAGCCCTGGCGATTGTTCTTCGTAGGCATAGTCTACGGTTACCTTTTGGTGCAGGGCGTCGTACTGGGCTTCCCTGTAGGCGTCTAGGTGTCCGACATCGCACCAGTAGCTGTCGGAGACGTAGCCAAATATCGGTTCTCCTTTGTCTAACAGTAGGGGAAATAAGTTTTTGGAAAAATCAGATTCCTGATTTTCTGGCAGGTAGTCTAAGACTTCGGGCTCCAGAATATAGGTGCCAGTATTCACAGTATCGGAGAAAATTTCACTGGTGGACGGTTTTTCTAAAAAGCGCTTAATTCGGTTGTTTTCATCGGTAATAACCACGCCAAATTCAATCGGGTTGGGAACGCGCGTCAATACCAAGGTGGCTCTGGAGCCTTTGGCTTTATGAAAATCAATGGCGGCCTGCAAGTCGAAATCGGCGACGCTGTCGCCGCTGATCACGATAAAAGTTTCGTCGAGCAGTTCGGCAATATTTTTAACGCAGCCCGCGGTTCCCAAGGGCTGATCTTCTTCTACGGCGTAGGTCATCTGCACACCGAAGTCTTTGCCATCTTGAAAATAGTCCCGCATCACATCGGGTAAATAATGTAGGGTGGCAATTACCTCTGTGATGCCGTGGCGCCTTAGCAGATTGACGATATGTTCTGCAATGGGACGATTCAAAATCGGAACCATTGGCTTTGGCAGGTCGCAGGTGAGTGGTCGCAGTCGGGTTCCCGATCCTCCGGCCATCAGTACTGCACGCATAACGCCTCCTTGCTGCTGCTGGGTTAGCTAGCGGTTTATCTGCTAATCGATCTACCCCGATTCTATAGGGCTTTGGGAAGCCCTTTGTCCGATGAACGACAGATTTAGGGTGGATGCGAGGGGCTAACGGAAGATAGCGATCGCTATGATTGTCTAATTACGGGCTTATCGCTTGAAGATGTGGAAAGTCTTTAGTTCTCGAAGCGATGAGTTCTCAGATTAACCAGTTCTCAGGCAATCAGTTCTCAGGCAATTAGTACTCAGAGCAACCAGTCCTCAGGCGATCAGTTCTCAGGGCGATTGGTTCTTAAGACGATTAGTTGTCAGGGCGATCGCGGGGCGGCCAGCCGATGCGGAATTTTAAACTTTGCGGTTGAATATTCCTATAGGCCTATTGTTGTTGCTTAAGACGAACTGCCATGAAAGTGCTGTTGTTGGTTGCTCTAGTTGCTGGTTATGGGTACGGCGCATATCGCTTCTGGCGCGGATTCCACCGCACCAGCTTTAGCCAGGGGCGGCTTTACCTGACCGTACTTTGGCCTATATTTTTGATTGCCAATCGCTCCTATCGACAAAATTTCAGTAAAGCCTTGAAAGGGCAGTAGGATAGGTTTTACCCCAAAGACACGCCAGAGATACCTAAAGACAATCGGCAGGCTAACAAAGAAACTTGGTTGACTTAGATAGCGCCCTAGATGCGATCGCCCAACGGTACAACCGCGAGTATCGAGGCGAACCGATAGATTTACCGCCAGAAGTCGAGGCGATGGATATTTTTCGGGAGCAGGCGGCAGGGACTCTTGCGCCTAAACTCGCCTCCCCGTTTTGGGAGTTAGCTAAGCCTAAAAAGAAGCAGATTTGCTTGGATTTGGGCTGCGGCATTAGCCTTTTAATTTATCCCTGGCGAGAGTGGGACGCGGTCTTTTACGGCCAGGAGGTTAGTTCAGCTGCTCAAGAGATTTTGAACGCTCGGGGGCCGCAGCTCAACTCAAAATTATTTAAGGGAGTACGGCTAGCCCCGGCCCACCGTCTAGATTACGACGGGATGCAATTTGATGTGGCGATCGCCACCGGATTTAGCTGCTACTATTCGCTGGAATACTGGGAGCGCGTCCTATCAGCCGTCCGTAAAGTGATGAAGCCAGAGGGCGTGTTTGTCTTTGATGTGGTGGATGAGACTCAACAGGCAGAGAACTGGGCCATTTTGGAAACCTATTTAGGCGCAGAGGTTCTGCTAGAGCCCATCTCAGCTTGGAAAAAACTGATTAAGGCCAGCGGTGCTCGCATTGTAAAAGAGCAGGCGGGAGAGATTTTTCGGCTCTTTAAAGTAAAGTGGTGAGAGAGAGTCCTAAAAATCAGACTTTACTTTTCTCAAATACTCGATTCGATATTGACCTATTCCAGATAAGCATTGCGATGCCCTTAGCTGCAGAAAAGATTGGCAAGCATTTTTAAAGCAGCCGTATTTTTAAGGGCTGGAAGTAGCACCTCCGCAAAGATATCTCCGTAGTCTTTTTGCATGCTTTTAGTAGTTTACAGCCAGAGTCTTTGGCATATGCGGGGCATTTCTTAGTTTGGCTTATTGAATATAACCCGTATAATCCGACTTATTTTTATTTCTTTACATTTAGTCGTTTTTGGGCTGAATTTTTCCCGAACAAACAGACTTTACTCCTCCGTATCTTTCAAGCTCTAATACGCAGTAATTCTCATGAAATATCTGCCCACTGAAAGAGTAATGAGGGTAACAGAATTCAGGGTTCATGCTGCTCTTTTTATTGTTGTTAGACCATGCTTGGAGTATAAGCTTGGCTCAGTTTATGGCGAAATAGAATAAGATTTTAAGGCTATAGTCTTTAGATCTTTATCGCTCTTTATTTAGTTTGAGCCTTTGGCTTTTTGGCTAGTCCTATGGCTCAACAATCGGGATACCGCTCTGCACTCGACGGAATCGAGTTTAGCTACCGGTGTTGTTGAGCAAGATCTGATGGTTTTGGTCTTTGGTCATAAAAAGAAATTGCTAATCTGATGACTAACAGCGCTCGCTTCGCTAACCAGATAAATCAATTTTTTAATATTAAGTTTATATCTCTTTAGGCCCATGAACACTAAAAGTAAAACTCAGGCAAAACCCAACACTAAAGCCTCAAAAACCTCAAAGATAGCTTCGACTCAGGAGCCGCTGCACGAGGCCCCATTGACCTCATCAAAATCCACCTCATCTGCTTCTGCAGCCTCTGGTACAGAGCAGGTGACGGTGGCAGCGAGTGCTGTAAACGAACAAGATTTACGCCTTTTCCAGTCGGTTGATACGGACGGTAGCGGAACAATTACCCGTGAAGAGTTTCTAAACGCTTTTGTCCGGGCAGGGCTCAAGCTAACCGATTTACGTTTTTCTGAAAGCCTGCAGGAACTAGGTTTCCTTTCCCCACGTAGCGATTCAGAGATTACCCTAGCGCAGTTTCGAAGAATTATCCGGCCTAATATCCACCTGATTCGTCGAGTCCTCAAGGCCCGGCTTATTATTCCTGATTTCCAGGATTTTTGCCGGGATATTGACAAAATCTACGACAGCGTAAACGAGATCGACGGCGGCACCTTGGCCAACTACATTCCCCAGCTGGCCAGGGTTGACGAACGAAATTTTGCCGTTGCCATCTGCACCATTGACGGGCAGCGCTACGCTCGTGGTAACACCCTGGAAAATTTCACCGTACAGAGCACCAGTAAGACCATTTCCTATTGTTTAGCGCTTGAAGAACTGGGCACGGAAGTTGTTCATCAACACGTTGGCCGCGAACCTTCGGGACTGGGCTTCAATGAGCTTACCCTCAATAATAAGGGCCTGCCCCACAATCCTATGATTAACGCAGGGGCAATCATGTGCTGCTCCCTGATTCGCCATGATTTGGCCCATGCCGATCGCTTCGACTATGTTCTCAACTATTGGAGCCGTCTGACCGGGGGCGATCGCATTACATTTAATAACGCAGTCTATCTATCAGAGCGTGAGACCGCCCATCGCAACCGCGCCCTGAGTCACTACATGATGGAGAAAAAGGCTTTTCCCGAGTGGGCTGATTTAGAGGAAACCCTAGAGTTCTATTTTCAGTGCTGCTCGATTGAATTAAATACCGATCAAATGTCTGTGGTTGCGGCCACAATGGCCAACGGGGGCACCTGTCCAATTACCGGCGAAAAGATTTTCAAAACCAGCACTGTACAGCACTGCCTCTCGCTGATGTACTCCTGTGGGATGTATGACTACAGCGGTGAATGGGCGTTTGTCGTGGGTCTGCCCGCTAAATCGGGGGTCTCTGGAGCCGTTATGGTGGTGATTCCCAATGTTCTGGGGTTGTGCATTTGGTCTCCCAACTTAGACACCCAGGGTAACAGCGTGCGGGGGGTTGAATTCTGCAAGCAGCTGGTCAAGAAATTCAGCGTCCACAACTACGATAATCTCGATTTTCAATCAGAGAAAAAGAACCCTCGGGTAAGCCCGATTCAGCGAGAATCAGAAGAAATCACCAGTTTAATAGAGGTCGCAAGTCGCGGCGATCTTACCGCCATCACCCAATATCAGATTCGTGGAGTCAATCTAAACGCGGGCGATTATGATAACCGCACCCCCCTCCACCTGGCGGCAGCCGGCGGGCATAAAAACGTTGTCAGCTTTTTGATCGAGCACGGGGTGGATGTCAATGTGAGCGATCGCTGGGGCTGCACGCCTCTTAATGATGCTGAACAGCAGGAGCATACCGCCGTTGCGGCCATTCTGAAGGAAGCTGGAGCCAAACAGGGCAAAGAATCTTACCCCCAGGCCAATATTCAGCTGCCCAGTTCAGTCACCACTGATGTAACCGCCCTGATTTGGGCCGCTAGTCAGGGAAACCTGACGGCTATGTTGCCCTATATTGCGCGGGGAATCTCCATGGATGCGGCTGATTATGACGGTCGTACAGCTATTCACCTGGCGGCGTCTGAGGGACGGCTCAGCATTGTTGAGTTTTTACTGGCAAATAAGGTCAACCTTAATGTTCAAGACCGTTGGGGCTTTACTCCCTTGGATGATGCCATCCGTCATCAGCACGATGCCGTCGCCGCTATGCTTAAAAAAGCAGGTGCCCAACCGGGCACCTATCAGCAAAGTCAGTAGGTTGATCCTTACTTCTAATTTGAAGATACTCTCTTTTGCCGTGGTCCTCCGATGACCCACTATTACCAAATCGGTGGCAGTCTGGATTACGATGCCCCCACCTACATTGAACGGCCAGCGGATAGAGACCTCTACGCGGCCCTATTAGCGGGTGAACTTTGCTACGTGTTCAACTCCCGCCAAATGGGTAAGTCGTCGCTGATGGTGCGCAGTTGGTATCGCCTGCAGGCTGAAGGGCACCGCTGTGCTGTGGTGGATGTTACCAACATCGGCAGCGATCACATCACCCCGGAGCAGTGGTACCGGGGCATGATAGGCACTCTGGCAATGCAGTTCAATCTCCCAACCCGTGATATTCGCAAATGGTGGGAGGAGCACAGTCATTTATCTTTAACCCAAATTCTGAGTCAGTTTATTGAACTGCTGCTGGTCCAATGCCCTGAACAGCGACTGTTTATCTTTGTAGATGAGGTGGACAGCTTGTTGAATCTACCCTTCTCCGTCGATGACTTTTTTGCGCTGATTCGTTTTTGCTACAACCGTCGTGCTGTGGAGCCAGATTACAAACGGTTGACCTTTGCCATCTTTGGGGTGGCCGCTCCCGCAGATTTAATTGCCGATAAGCAACGTACGCCGTTCAATATTGGCCGAGCGATTGTGTTGAGCGGTTTTAGCTTAGACGAGGCGATGCCTCTAGCGGCAGGGTTAGAGATTCAAACCCCCAATACTCAAGGGATTTTGCAGGAAGTTCTCCGTTGGACGGGTGGACAACCTTTTTTAACGCAAAAGGTCTGCCAATTACTGGTGACCTCCAGTCAATTGGCAGTGAATGAGCCGCTGAAAATTCCCTCTGGGATGGAGAAATTTTGGGTGGATAGTGTGGTGCGATCGCACATTATTGACCATTGGGAGTCGCAAGATGAACCTGAGCATTTGCGCACCATTCGCGATCGCCTGCTCTATGACGAGCGCCGCACAGGACGACTGCTGGGCATTTATCAGCGCTGGCTAGAAGGGCAAACAATCGTGACGGACGATAGTCGCGACCATATTGAGCTATTGCTAAGCGGCCTGATGATACAGCAGACGGGGCAGTTGCGCGGTAAAAATCGCATTTATAAGAGCGTGTTTAATTTAGCTTGGGTGCAAAAGCAGCTCAACGCCCTGCGTCCCTATTCTGAAGCGTTTGACGCTTGGGTCACCTCCCAGCAGGTAGACGACTCCAGGCTGCTGCGAGGTCGAGCCCTGCAGGATGCCCAAGCCTGGGCCAGAGGCAAAAGTCTCAGCGATTTGGACTACCGCTTCTTAGCCCTGGGACAAGAACAGGAGCAGGCTGATATTCAGCGATCCCTAGATTTAGAGAAGGCTGAAGCGGCCAAACGAACCACCCGCCTGCAGAGAATTCTTTTAGGCATTACTTCAGGGGCACTGGCCATCGTTTCTGTATTGGGAATTGCGGCATTTTGGCAATATCAACGGGCGATCGCCAGCGAACAAACCGCTCGCTTAAATGAAATTCAGGCCCTGATTTCCTCGGCAGAAGGGCAATTTGCCTCCCACCACGAACTAGAAGCGCTAATCGATGCGATTAAGGCAAAACGACGGCTTCAGGAACTTGAGCAAGCCCCCACGGAATTGGCGGTGGCAGCCGATCGCGCCCTTAACCAGATTGTCTACTGGATGAGTGAGCGCAATCGCCTATCGGGACACGAAGGGCACGTTTTAGGCGTTACCTACAGTCCAGATGGAGAGTTAATTGCCACCGCTAGCGGTGATCAAACTGTCAAGCTCTGGGCCAAAGATGGTCAACTTTTACATACCTTTGCGGGTAATGCCACTACCTTTGGCGTGGCGTTTCACCCCCGGCTTCCCCTGCTAGCGGCCACCAACTTAGACGGCAGCTTGCAAATTTGGGAGCTGGAATCAAAAACATTGGTGCAAACGATCCAGCCCCGTTATGGGCCTGGATCGTTTGCATCAATGTTTTTGATTCCAGCTCCCAAATTTGTAGGCTGCCGTCTAAATTGGTGGCCGCTAGCAGGGGAAGCTGGGGGTGAAACGCGACACCAAAGGTAGTGGCGTTCCCCGCAAAGGTGTGTAAAAGTTGACCATCTTTGGCCCAGAGCTTAACGGTTTG
>JBCDFX010000163.1:0-8613 GCA_039177155.1 Cyanobacteria bacterium P01_H01_bin.119 | reverse complement strand
CCTTGGGCGATTCCAGCGGCGG
This sequence comes from Cyanobacteria bacterium P01_H01_bin.119, assembly GCA_039177155.1. Classification (GTDB taxonomy): domain Bacteria; phylum Cyanobacteriota; class Cyanobacteriia; order Phormidesmidales; family Phormidesmidaceae; genus JBCBZT01. The sequence continues at coordinate 8,591 of JBCDFX010000163.1, read as the reverse complement.
TTTCATCGCCGCGCTGGGTGAGCGTCAGCAGGGCTTCTAGCCCCGCGCAAATCACTTCTGGGCTAGTTTGGCTCAGCAGCACTTCGGCAATTAGGGGCTTTAGATGGGGCGTGTCACCGTAAGTGACGACCCGAGTTAATATTTTGGCCGGGCCAGGCTCCAGGGGTTGGGGCCAGGCAGGGTTAGCGTCAGGATTGGCTATTTTTTGAGCGATCGCACCCAGCATCTGCAGCTCTTGGCGATCGCAGGCCAGCCAGCCAGCTATTTCAGCCGGACTAGGCAAAAATTGGTGAATCAGCAGCAGCTCTAGGGCGAAGGACTGCAGGCTTTCATCTGCCAATCGGGCTTGCCAGTGTTCAATCAGCGCGGGGCAGTGGCTAAATAGCGCGATCGCTTTTTCATAGAGTTGCCCATCGGCCTCTGGCACCAGGGCTTCCACCTCTGCCAGAAAGTCTTCAGGCTGACTCATCCTCAGAGCCAAATCTATCCCTTTGATTTGGCTGTAGCGATCGCGATCTTGCAGCAGTTCCCGCACCGCTTCTTTAGATTGAGGCGATAGGGGAATCGGGTAAGTATCAAACTCATCAAGAATAATGCTGTTGGAGCGAATCATCTCCTCTAGCCCAGCGGCATAGTGCCGGCCCATGGGCAATCGCACCAGCAGCAGTAGTACCGTTAGCCCCGCCACCAGCCAGGTAATGTGCACCAAACTCAACCGAGACTCGCAAAACCATAGCACCGTTCCGGCCAGCATTAGCCCAACGGCATAAATCACGCCGTCGCTCAGAGTGCGAATGCGGCCCACAAATTCCCGTGGAATAGCGTTGTAGTTGAGTTGATGAACGGGCAGATTGATGCCTTTGTAGAGCGCATCGCCGTTAATGTGAAGGGCGATCGCTGTCGGTAATCCAATATTTGAGAGCAGCGCCCCTAAGCTCACTAAGGTTGTCAGAGGATAGACCGGATTCATCCGGGCCACGCCCAAACTCTTCAGCAATGGCCGGGTAACGGCGTAAATAGCACCAATTTGCATTACGCTAATCAAGACTCGCATCAACCCCAAAAACTGGGTTAACTGCTGATCGCTAAAGGACTGACCGTAGATGTTAAACCACTAAAACTCTGAGCTGAGGTAAATCATCACCAGCAAAAAGCTGCTGCCGGCTAAAAATAGCGCCAGCGGATAGCGCTGCACTAAGCCAGGAAACGCTTTCAAAGACTCTGCAATGCCTACTGAAGAAGTTGGTTTAACCGGCGTCAACTGCCGCTGAGAGCCCTCCAGCACCACCAGTTGGGCAATGCCTACCGCAAACACCACGGGCAATACTAAGAGCAGATCGCGGGTCCTTAAAAACTGCGACAGCAGCGCCGTTAGCCCGCCCCCTACAAAGATACCCACCGCCTGAGCAACGCTAATGTAGGGGGCATAGCGTTTATATTCCAGGGTGGTGAAATAGTCCATCAGCAGGCTGGGATAGAGCACATTGTTGTGAAAGTCCCATTGAAAAAAGACCACAATCAGCAGCAGATAGTAGCTATAAACTGACTCCTGTAGCAGCAGAAACCGCAGCCCCAAAACCGCGAAAATCGAGCCTATCAGCACGTACCGGAAGAGGCGAGGACGGCTGTAGCGATCGACAATCTGCGAGAAGATACCGTAGGCGGGCATTGAAAATAGCCCGATTAAAATAAACGCTATGGGAAGTTGAGGCGCGCCCACATAGCTGACAAATAAAGAATTTCCAATCGCAACGCTTAAAACGCTGTAGGTCAACATCGTGACCGCTAACAGCAAAAGCTGAATTACCCGATCCGGCAAAATTTGCGTCCACTGAGGTCTTGAAAGTTGCACAATCAGGGCCAAACAACGCCAGTGTGGGAGCAATAGTCTCTAAATCTAAATCTTGCTCAAGAGATACAAAATTATTGTGCAGGCAAAGGCGCGATCGCCGTATCCTTCACGCTATAGAGTCTACCCAGATGCTCTTTGAAATTTGCACGGAAACCTGTCAATCCCTGATACCGCCGATGCAGTAGCTTCTACTCCAAGAGTTGGTTAGCAAGGGACGCCCCAGCAGCCCCAGCCCCGTTTCTACAAACGCAGCTTGAGCAGGAGGTCGTCTGCACCTTGTTAGCCCTTGGAAAGTCCCTAGAGCTGAGGAGCAGAGCCAATACCCCACTCGTGCTTAAGGAAACGCTTGTACATCGTTTCACGCATCATCATTTGTCCATAGAGCTTTACCAGAAACTCTTGTGCCTGCTCATGGCTCATGCGAGCCACCTGAGTCTCGAAAGACCGCAGACTAAACTGTTGCTCCATGGAAAGTTCGACGGGATCTTGCATAATCAACTCCTAATCAAGAGAAGGTACACAGACATCGGCTGCTAATAGGCATCCGAGCAATATTAGAAGCGGCTCACCCGGCCTTCGGCCCGCCCAATAGACAAGTCACAACTGTCCTTGCCTGCTGAGCCAGAACCAATCAAGCCGAAGTTTGCTATTAAACTCCTAATATTTACGAAATATAACAATCATTTGACTTTTCGTACATAACCAAATGAGTTATTTTGCAGTTTAGCCGCTGTTTATGGAGATGTCATTACCCGCCAGTAGGATTCAGAAACAGCTTTCAGCCGTTTTAACAAACTTAAATAAGTAAGAATGCTTATCTGAGACAAAATTCCAGAGATCGTAGAAAAATTGGGAATCTGTTGGCTGTTGAATCTGATTTCCCCATATTTAGCAGTAAGGGGCCAAAACCGGATTCAACTGCCTATGGCAGCCGAAGGGACGATTATGACAGGGCTGCGAGTCAGATGCTTCTGCGACAACGACTTTAGCGACACTGGGTAGAGCGCGCAATCTGGTCATAAGTCCTGAAGTCTTAAAGTGTGAAACCTTTTCCCGGATTGCTACCGAGAATTGCACCAAAAAAGGGTCACCGACTATCGGCGACCCCAAGAAACTATAAATTGAGGCTTAGTCTAGACACTGAATGCCTAGTAAAGGTGAAACTGCATCTAAGCGATCGCAGCCATTTTTACATCACTGTTGGCTAGGAGCTGCTGCAGCTCTTCAGCATCAACCGTCTCTTTTTCCACCAGCATGATTGCAAGTTGATCGAGAATGGCTCGGTTTTCAGTCAGCACCTGTTTTGCCCGCTTGTAAGCCTCAGCGACTAGCTTACTGACCTCTTCATCAATGGCAGAGGCCGTCTCTTCAGAGAAATCGCGCTCTGAGGCAATATCTCGGCCCAGGAACATATTGCCCTGCTGTCGGCCCAGGGCAACTGGCCCTAAGCGATCGCTCATACCAAAGCGAGTCACCATTTGCCGGGCCACCCGCGCCACCTGCTGAAGGTCGTTAGAAGCCCCTGTGGTGACTTCTTCATCGCCGTAGATCACTTCCTCGGCAATGCGTCCGCCCAGAGCCACCGCCATCTGATTCTGCAGATAGGAGCGAGAATACAAGCCAGACTCCATCCGATCTTCGCTGGGAGTAAACCAGGTCAGGCCACCTGCCCGTCCGCGGGGAATAATGCTAATCTTCTGCACCGGGTCGTAGTCGGGCATCAGAGCCCCGACCAGAGCGTGGCCCGCCTCGTGGTAAGCCACCAATTCCTTGCGGCGCTCGCTCATTACCCGATCTTTCTTTTCAGGACCGGCCAAGACGCGATCGATTGCATCATTAACCTCGTCCATAGCAATTTCGGTGAGATTGCGCCGGGCGGCCAAAATCGCCGCCTCGTTCAACAAATTAGACAGGTCTGCCCCTGTAAAGCCCGGAGTCCGGCGGGCGATGCGATCAAGGTCTACATCTTTAGCAAAGGTTTTACCCCGAGCGTGGACGTTAAGAATCTCCAGACGGCCGGAGTAATCAGGGCGATCTACCACCACCTGACGGTCAAATCGACCGGGGCGCAGCAGCGCAGCATCTAGTACATCGGGACGGTTAGTTGCCGCAATAATAATGATGCCGGTATTGCCCTCAAAGCCATCCATTTCGGTGAGTAACTGGTTAAGGGTCTGCTCCCGCTCATCGTTGCCGCCGCCCAAACCGGCCCCACGCTGACGCCCCACTGCATCAATCTCATCGATAAAGACAATACAGGGCGCGTTGGATTTGGCCTGCTCAAACAGGTCGCGAACCCGCGAGGCACCAACGCCCACAAACATTTCAACAAATTCAGAACCAGAGATGGAGAAGAACGGTACGCCTGCCTCGCCTGCCACAGCCCTAGCCAGCAGCGTTTTACCTGTTCCAGGCGGGCCAACCAGCAGAACGCCCTTAGGAATTTTGGCCCCTACAGCGGTGAAGCGATCGGCATTCTTTAGAAAGTCTACGACCTCAGTCAGCTCAAGCTTTGCCTGCTCAATACCCGCCACATCGCCGAAGGTCACCTGGGTTTGAGGCTCCATCTGAACCTTAGCCTTAGATTTGCCAAAGTTCATTGCCTGGCTGCCAGGGCCGCTCTGGGCACGACGCAAAACAAAAAACAGCACTACCAGCAGCAGTACTGGAATAAGCAGCGTGCTAAAGACGCGAACCCAGACGCTATCGTCACTCTGGGGCGTCACCACGATATCGACATTGTTACTCTCTAGAATGTCGACCAGTTCGGGGTCGCTGGGTAAGTTGACCGTCACCCGACCACTGCCATCGGGATTGGTGAACTGAGCACGGGCACGATCAGCACTGATGCTGACACGCTCGATGCGATTGTTCTCAATGGCGTCGATAAATCGGCTGTAGCGCCAGGATTGTGCCTCTTGACCACCACCGTTATCAAACACTGCCGTTGCCATTGCAATAACAACAACAATGAGCAGCGCGTATAGTCCTGCATTTCTCCACCGTTTGTTCACGGGGCCTAGCCTCCTATGTTTCTGGCTGTGTAGGTAAGATTCTCAGTCGCTTAAATCGTCTAATTTAGGTGTATTAAATTATGTTAACTCAATTTCAGGATTCAATCTCACAGCAGCCCACAAAAAGGGTTGAGCCAGGCTGTGAATTGTGGTTGTAAGATTTGAAGCTATTGTATTTAGTCTAGTTTGCCAGCTTAAAACTGTGTGACGATCGCAGCACCGAAAAAGAAAGCCCTTAAGCGATCGCGCCGAAGCGCCACGGCAGATTAATCCTTAAGAGCTGAAGCAGCCCGGTGGTAGAACTGACGAAAATCCTCATCGCGATCGCTTAGCCCCACCCACTCTACGCCGAGGGCGTCGAACTTTTCTAGCAGGTAGGCGCAGGCTGGGCGTTCGGTAGCATAGTGGCCCGCGTCAATCAGCACAATGCCGCGATCGCGGCTTTCCTGAAACTGGTGAAACTTACAGTCTGAGGTGAGGTAGACCTGGGCCTGCGTGCGTTCAACATCAGCCAAAAAGCTGGCCCCTGAACCGCCCAATACCGCAACCCGCTTAATCTGCTGCTGGAGATTAACCGTAGGTGAAAAAATCAAATCCGGCGGCGAAAGCTTTGCTCTAACCGTCTGGAGCAAATCTTTCAGCGCTTGGGCTTTGGGCAGGGTTCCCACGCGACCATAGCCGACTCCCGCCTGAGTTTCAACGATAGGAACTGCCTCTTGCAGATCAAACAGCTGCGCCAGGATATCGGCAGTGCCATCTTGCACCTGGTCAAAGTTAGTGTGGGCGCTGTAGACGCCAATTCCGTGGGTAATGCCCAGACGCACCATATCGCCAATGCTGTCTCCGGCATAGATAGATTTTAGGGGCTTAAAAATTAGCGGATGGTGGGCAAAGATTAAATTAATGGGCACGCCTTGCTCTCGCAGCGCGATCGCCTCAGCCATCACGGTTAGGGTCGGCGTTAGACAAACCAGCACTCCAGCAGGCTGATTCAAAATGCCTGGTTCAATCTGCCAGCCGCAGTTGTCCCATTTCTCCTGCCAGGCTGGAGGTGCCCAAGTTTCCACCCAGTGAATTAGTTCTGAAATTTGCATAGATGCTACGCTCGCATTGCCTCTGCCCCTTTAGACATAAGCGATCTTATCGCCCAACCATTAAACAATCATGCTGTATCGATTCATCAATCCTTATCTTAGTTGTCAATATTTTCTCAACTAAGGGAATAACTCAACATATTTGCAGTGATCCAGACGAATAAGAGTACTTTTATACTAGATGGGAGTTCTGCTGGCTTATTTGCGTTTGCGCTTTGACCTGCGTTTTGATTATGGCTAAATCACAAAAACTCAAGGCGCTACAGGAATCTATAAAGTCAGTCCGAAGACAGATAGATGCGGCGACAGGGACGGTGCCCGCAGAGGCGATCGCGACCCTACGCCAGGTGATTGCCAGCCATCAGTCCGTTGCCATTGCCCAGGTTGCTAAGCTGGTGGCACAGCATCATTTAAAGGCGCTAATGCCAGACTTAGCCGCGCAGTTTGAGCGGATGCGATCTGGGGCCGCAACCGACCCCAACTGCATTGCCAAACAGGCGATCGCCGATGCCCTCTACCGTTTGGAATATGCTGAGACCGAGCTATTTCTAAACGGGATTCACCATCGCCAGATGGAGCCTGTCTGGGGCAAAACCGTGGATACCGCCCCCGGCCTAAGAGCGATTTGCGCGTTAGGGTTGGTCAGGGTGCACTACCGGGAGGTGCTGATAGAGCTGGCCGACTTACTGGCCGACTGTGAACCTGAGGCCCGAATTGGGGCCGCTAGGGCGATCGCCTACAGCGAAAATCCCAGCGGTGTGGCGCTGCTGCGGCTTAAGGTGCGTTTGGGCGACGATCATCCTCAAGTGCTGTCAGAGTGTTTTGTAGCGCTGCTGACCCTGGCACCCCAAGCTTCCTTTTCCCTGGTCGCCAGCTTTTTAGATACCGCAGAGTCGGCGGTGTGTGAACTGGCGGCCCTGGCCCTGGGAGAAGCCCGCCTGCCCGAAGCGTTTGCTCCGCTTAAGGCGGTGTGGCAGCGCACTCGCGAAGTCGATTTGCGGGGAACGCTGCTGCTGTCCATTGCCACCCTGCGCTCCACAGAGGCAATTGAGTTTTTGGTAGGGCTAGTTGAGCGGGGGAACCTGGCCGATGCAAAAGCCGCGATCGCAGCCCTGCACATCTATCGCACCGTAGACGATATCTGGAGCAGGGTACAGCAGGCGGCCCAACTCAGCGGAGACACTCAGCGTCTGGATCTGCTACCGTCCCCAAGCAATCTGATCAAAGATAATAAAACCTAAATTTCTGCCGAGACCGACCTTAATTGCTGCAGACAGGTTTTCCGGCTCCACAGATAAGCCCCAGATCCGACCAAAAGATTCGCGATCGCCGCCGCCGCAAAGATTCCCGTTGGGCCTGCAATCCGACTTCCCAGGTAGGCCAGCGGAATATAGCAGCCCAGCATATGAGTAGCCGTGATAATGGTCGATGGGATCGGCTTGCCCATAGCGTTAAACGCCGAACTGGTGACCTGCATTAGCCCTGCTGTGCCGTAGCTAATCGGCACCAGCCAGAGATACTGAGACGCGATCGCAATCACCGCCGGGTCAGCATTAAAAATCGCTGCGATAGGTCTAGCCGTTAACCCCAGCGTCAGCGCCATCAGTAGCCCCCACCCCAGGCAAAACCGATACCCTTGGCCCAGGGCCAAACGCACCCGATCGATTTTTTGCGCCCCCCAGTTCTGCCCAACAAACGGCCCCATACTCGATGCCAACGCCAGCATCGCAATCAGCGCCAGCGATTCCACCCGCGAGGCCAGACCAAATGCCGCCACTGCCCGAGCGCCGTGCACCGCCAAAAAGCTAGTAATCACCCCAATAGACATTGGCGTCACCATGCTTGCCGCAGCGGCGGGTAGCCCCACCACCAAAATATCGCGCCAGCACCAGAGGGTTTCCTGCAGGCTAGGAATCTGGCTAGAGAGCAGTTTTTCTTTAAACCGCAACACCAGCAAAGCCGCTACTAGGGAAACGGCCCGCGCAATCACCGTCGCCAGCGCGGCCCCCCTAAGCTCCAGTCGAGGAAACCCCAGAGCACCGTTAATCAGCAGCGGATCAAGCAAAATATTGGTGCCCGCTGCCACCGTCATAATGATGCTGGGCGTTAGGGTATTGCCAGCGGCGCGGATGGCGCTATTGCCTACCATTGGCACCACCAAAAACACAATACCGAAGTACCAAATCTGCATATACTCGCGGATAAAAGGCAGGATATCGGGGCCAGCCCCCAATGCCCTAAATAGCGGATCGATGGTGAGTAGCCCCACGCTGGCAAACAAAAAGACTGCCGTTAGCGCCAGGGTTAGGCTGTTAGTGGTAAAGCGCTGCACCCGCCGCATATCCCCTTCGCCGATGGCTCTGGCAATCACGGATGTGGCCCCAACCCCCAGACCAAACGCCAGATTGCCCAAGGTCAGCACCACCGGAAAGGTAAAACTCATCGCCGCAAGCTGCGCGGTACCGAGTTGACCGACAAAGTAAGTGTCCACCAGGTTAAAGGCGATTAGGGCGAAGAGTCCCCACACCATCGGCAGAGTCAGCTTTACCAGTTGGGAGCCCACTGGTCCTTCGGTTAAATTACGCTTCATAGGGGTTGAGAGGGAAGGGTAGGCTAACGGTTGGCATTATG
>JBCDFX010000162.1:0-8619 GCA_039177155.1 Cyanobacteria bacterium P01_H01_bin.119 | reverse complement strand
CATCTTTGGAGCTCGGTAAGACCCAACGGCGATCGCCGACCCTACACCCTTAACCGGTTAGAGCTGCGCATTTGTGATTTGGTGATTGACCCGCTGGCGCTGCTGGCTGTGACCGCCTTTTTGGAAGCCCGGCTGCTGCAGTTGATGGCTGATCCCTCTCTCGATCCGCTGACTCGCAGCCGCCTGTCAGCCGACTCTCTGGGCGATACGTTGACGACCTTAACCGATGCTAACGAGGCAGCAGCGGCAAAAGATAGCTTAGCGGCGACCCTACATCACTGGCAGGATGGTCGTCCGCTGTTGGCAAAGGACTGGATTGAGAGGCTCTACGATGAAATCGCTCCCGTTGCTAAGCAAAACGGCCTCAGTTGTTTTCTAATTCCAATCCAGAAAATTCTACGGGAGGGCAACACGGCTCAACGCTGGATGACCCTATACAACCGGGGGCGATCGCCTCAATCTATTCTCGCTCAAGATATTGAAGCGGCTTTACAACAAGAATTAGAGCTATCTGAGGATCTTTGCCAACCCGCCGTAGCTTGAGCATCTAAGATCGTCGGTCTCAAGGCTCGATTTGGGTGTATTCCCAAAATTCAGATATTTGCGGATCAAAAAGAGAGTATTTTTACCCTGGAGCAAATTATATTAAAAAAAACTTATCATTTTCCGTAAACTCACGGTGGTGACTCAACCGCTTCATAAACTAAGCAGCCACCGCTTGTTGTTCGACTCTAAGCACCGATGCCTCGAATTGTTCTGGTCTATCCACAGATTCCGCCCAACACCGGCAATATCGCTCGAACCTGTGCTGCGACAGGGATTGAGCTACATCTAGTAGAGCCTTTGGGGTTTGAGCTTAGCGATCGCTATCTGAAGCGTGCCGGGCTAGACTACTGGCCTAGGGTAAATCTGCGTGTCCATTCCAGCTATGGGGCTTTTCTCACCCACCATAAAGAGATAGGCGGGCGACGATTGGGATTCAGCACTTCAGGGCGATATAGCTATATAAAGGCTCAGTATGAACCAGAGGACTGGCTGCTGTTTGGCAGCGAAACTGAAGGGCTGCCGCGGGATATTTTGGCGGGCTGTGAGCAAACGCTGCATATTCCCATGAAGACGGACCAGGTGCGGAGTCTAAACCTGTCCGTTAGCGTGGCCATCGGTCTATTTGAGTCGCTTCGACAGCTCAATTTGCTCTCCCTCGACTAATCTCGATTGATGCTAGCGATCGCCGCTTTCAATACTTCACCACTCCAAACTCATATTTTCATTGAGTTGCCTGAGGATTTTTTCCCTGCTCTTTCCTGTTGTCTAACGGCGCTCGTTACTGCTGGGTTCAATACCAGGGCCCATACTTCTACTGCAGGATTTTTATGGAGGAACTTATTTGGGCCAAAAAAGGACAGCTATTTAGTTGTTTGGAATACAAAAAACATGTTTTTTCGATAAGAAATTCATATCGACAGAGACCTTCGACAGCCGTTTGTATCAGCTAATCAGTCTGAATCTTGCCGGCAATCCCCGCTATTCAAGGCTTTTGTTCATTCTCGGAATGCTCTAAGCGCAGGTCAATCCAGATTGAAAATTTACCGTTAAATGCTGGCTAAACTCGGCTGCTCTGCTGAATAAAGATGCCGGAATTGATGTCTAAAGCCTTTGTTTTGCAAGATTTTTGAGCGATCGCCCTGAAGCTGTTCGTCCCATTATCCTGATAGGACAGGCCCGAAATATCCCAATTTATACTGGCTTCTACCACCCGTTGCTGAGCCACTCAAATTTAATTGGCAAGGGATTGAAAAATTGATTAAGTCGTGTAAACTTGCCTAAGTCAGGTATCCGACAGTTTCGGAACTGGCACACTGGTTCAGTTGATTTGCTTTTTCAAAAATCTGTTGTAGATGTTGCTGCAACGGCCTTTGGCTTTGAAAGGCTTGGGTTTTTGAAACTGTTGAAAGCTGGTTATTAGGAGGTCGTTCCTTGAAACGAACATGTTCCAAAGAGTTGATGACGAATTGGCTGGATGCATCGCTGGATGCCACCCGTCAGCCCGCTCAAGGCTCTACGGGAAACGCACGAAGCGTCCGGACTTCTGCGGCAATGTTAGGTTTAGCGCTCTCTGTGGGCGCGTCTGGTGCACTGCTTCCTAGGGGGGCTGCTGCAACCCCTTGGCCCACCGTTTCCCTTAATCCAACGCTGTCTACCGTCCCTGCAAACCTGGGTGACTCCGTGGAGGCGATGGCGCTAAGCGAGGCTGATGGCGTAGCCCATGTGACTTATCACACCGTCCAGTCAGGGCAAACTCTGTCGCAAATTGCCGCCCTGCATGGCGTAGATATCGCGGTTATTGAACAGGCCAATGGTGTTTCGGAAGGTACTTTGCTTCAAGTTGGCCAGGTTCTTAAGGTGCCCTCTGGGACAGTGTCCCAAACGATCTCTTTGTCTGGTCCTGAGGCAGCCCCTGAAACGGTTTCTGAGGCGCAGCTCGATCAGCAGCTTGCTTTTGCCGAAGCTGACGCTCAGCAAAAGACCAGTCAAGACGTAGCCCTTGCAAATTTGCAGGACAAGCGTCAGTCTCTGCAGGAAGCTTTAAAGCCCGAGTCGAGCGTCTCTGCGGCTTTGGCGGACGAGGCTGATGTTTTTGATGCGATCGCAGCTAGTCCAGATGCAGGGGCGGTCGAGCCGGATGTTAATTGGTCAAGTAGCAGTGTTTCTGCTCAGGCGATCGCTCGTTCAGAGGCTGTAAAAACTGAGACGCAAGCCGCTGAATCTAATTCACCTGCTGATGCCACCCAGGCTGAGTCCGATGTTTTGGATGATAACCAGTCGGGCATTGCTCGCTTGACCCCTGAACAACTGACGGCACCCGAAGCTCCTATGGCTCGTCCTGCTGCTCAGCAGTATGAGATTTTGCCAGGAGATACCGTTGGTGATATTGCGGAGCGCTACGGCGTTTCCACAGCGGCACTTATTCATTTGAATGATCTTGTAAATGCCGATGTGATTGTAGCTGGTGACCAACTGCTGATTCCAGAGCGCGGCGGTGAATCTGTACTTGGTATCGGTGGTGTTAATTATGTCGCCGTTCTGGAGAATGAGGTCTCATCTGTTGGCAGCGATGATCAGTTTTCAAATGATCGACTCTCTCAGCTTAGAGCCACGGTTCTAAGTCCTGTTGAGGGTGAAGCTGAGCTTCAACGTCTGCGAGAAGCAGTTCTGGGCTCTGCCCCATCGGCTGAAACCGTCAATGAATTTTCCATTGAACCGTCTGGTGCTGATGATCTCTCTAGTGCTGATGAGGTTGCTGGCACAACCGAAGACAGCTATATGGCCAATCTAATGGCTGAGGTCAGTGCTGCTCAGCAGCTAGTAGTGGAACAGCCTAATCGAGCTGAGGTTACGGCGGCGGAATCCGCTACCCTAGCGGCAGCCGAGCCAGAAACTGGGGCAGCTACGGAAGCGCTGACTGAGTCAGGTGAGGATGTGGCGGTTAATCCCCATTTTCTGAACCGCGCAGTGGGGGGCGATCGCGCTATTGATGCGCCAACGTCTGCTCCTCTAGCTACCGATTTAGAGGCTCAACTTTTGGCAACCGCGCCGCTGGGTTCGGAGGTCTATGCGCCCATTAATCGTCCTGCGGCTGGTCAGGTTGTCTCTCCTAATATGCCTGCCCTACCTAGTTCAGATGAATTTTTGCCGGAAGTGCCCAGCTACTTCAATGGCTATATCTGGCCTACGACAGGAACCTTGACCTCTGGCTACGGACCTAGATGGGGGCGGATGCATCACGGTATTGATGTGGCGGGTCCGGTTGGGACACCGATTGTAGCGGCTGCACCGGGTACCATTGAGCGCGCTGGGTGGAACTCAGGTGGATACGGCAATTTGGTGGATATTCGTCACAATGACGGTAGCCTAACCCGCTATGCTCACAACAGCCGACTGTTGGTTAGGCCCGGTCAGCAAGTCTCCCAGGGGCAGCAAATTGCGGAAATGGGTAGCACGGGCTATAGCACTGGCCCCCATCTGCACTTTGAGGTGCACTTACCGGGGCAGGGTACGGTTAATCCCATGGCCCACTTGCCGGGTCGCTAATGCCTATCTCTTTGAGGGGGATCTGTCAATGGTCATTACTGCTGGTCGATCCTTCTCATATGAAAGACGGGCAGGCTTGACTAGGGTTAGGCTTGCGCTCTTGTGTTGATCTAAGAGTCTGAGTTAAGACTTGGGGCAAGCCGATTTGGGTTGCCCATTTACCTTTAAGTATTTAGATTATTCTCATAGAAAGTGGCGCTCAGTCTCTAATGTGTCCTGTGCGCTGTTGGGGTTTGGTCCCCTAATGTAATAAGATACTTAGCTGTGGTTGATATACGCCTTTTGGGCGTGTCGCCAGGCGAACTCTGGCTCAGTAGCTCAGTGGTAGAGCAGGGGACTCATAAGCCCTTGGTCGCGTGTTCAAATCACGCCTGAGCCATTTTATAAATACGGCGTCTTGTTGGTGGAATCTCTGACAAGATGCTGTGTAGCAGTCTGGAGTGTTTAGACTGCCCGACTTACATCTGAGCTTAATGCCGTCCGCAGGCTGCCTTATATAGCTTTGGTCAGATTGCTTACTGCACCTAGTATCCCTAAAGTGATTGATGTAAAACAGTTTGACTCGCAACCGGCTCGAACCTTTTAGCGAGCTGCCACATAAATTCTGTGGCCACATAAATTCTGTGATGGTTTTTTGCGTTGATGCAAATCACCAAGATAGAATAGAGCAGCCGTAAACTTAATGAGTTTGGAGTTTAAGTCAATCGGCGATGCTGATTGATAAAGATGAGTTCGAGCTAACCCACCCCCCCAGCTGCTGTCTTAAGGTTGAATCATTAAATTTGGGTCCGGGTTTGGCCCACTAAATCGTTCAGGAGAATCCATATGGCTTATCAGGATGGGGGAAGTTTGGGGGTCGGCCAAAATGCGCCTGATTTTTTAGCAACGGCTGTTGTAGATCAAGAATTTAAAACAATAAAGCTGTCGGACTATCGCGGTAAGTACGTTGTTTTACTATTTTATCCACTAGATTTTACCTTTGTCTGTCCTACGGAGATTATTGCCTTTAGCGATCGCTACAGTGATTTCAAAGAGTTAAATACCGAGATATTAGCCATTTCTGTAGACAGTGAATTTTCCCACTTAGCCTGGATTCAAACTGAGCGAAAAATGGGCGGAACGGGCGACATTAACTATCCCCTTATTTCCGATCTTAAAAAAGAGATCAGCTCGTCATACAGCGTGCTTGATCCAGATGCTGGTGTTGCTCTTAGGGGGCTGTTTATTGTGGATCGAGACGGAATTATTCAGCATATTACAGTGAATAATTTGTCGTTTGGACGCAGTGTAGACGAAACTTTAAGAGCGCTTCAGGCGGTTCAATATGTTCAGTCGCACCCTGATGAGGTTTGTCCGGTGGATTGGCAGCCGGGAGATAAAACGATGAGTTCTGACCCGGTAAAGTCCAAAGCGTTTTTTGCTGAAGCCGACGCCAAGATTAAAGCCGATATTGACGTAGACTCCGTCGCCAGTAGCGCTGATGCCTGAGTTAATAAGCCCAGTTTCCAACGACTTTACCGGGCTATTGACGCGGCGGTTTGCGGCTAATTTTTTGCCGATTCCAGCGTTTAGCCGATTGTCCATTGGCGATCGCGCCCCAGAACTTCAGCTCAGCATGGTTCAATCTGACCAGACGCTGACCCTCTCTAAATGCTGGGCAGACGCGCCGGTGCTGTTACTGTTTACGCGCATTTTTACCGAGAAGCAGTACTGCCCGTTGTGCTTTCCCCATATCTTGGCGATTAACAACGCCTACGAGCAGTTTCGCGATCGCGGCGTGATGATTGTAATGGTCACCAGCACGGACCGAGCCCAGAGCAAAATTGTGGTGCGGGATCTGGGATTAAAGATGCCTTTGGCAAGCGATCCAAGCTGCAAAAGTTTTCGCAGATACGGTACAGGGCAGGCTCTGGGTGCGCCGCTGCCGGCACAGTTTTTGATTGATCGGGGGCGGATTCGCTACCGTTATTTGTTTTCTTTTTTGCATCCCAACGCTACCCCTGAGCAGCTTATGGCACAGCTAAAATTCTGTTGACACAAGCTGGGGCATAACTGCTACCATACTTAAGGCTTGTACCGATGGGGTGTGGCCAAGCGGTAAGGCAGCGGATTTTGGTTCCGCCATTCCCAGGTTCGAATCCTGGCACCCCAGTTGATTGGCTTTATTATGCTGATTTGCTCCGACGATCACAAACGTGTGATTGCATCTCACGCGGCTCAAACCTATCCAGAGGAGTGCTGCGGTTTGTTGCTAGGCGTGTGGGATAGCGCATCAGAGAGGCGTCGTCTCAGATTGGTTGTGCCTGTTGATAACACTTGGTCAACAGAAGTCGAAGCATTAGAAGGATTATCAGATGACGACGGGGCTCAGACAGCAGCCGAATTTTCCCTCGATCGCCGCCGTCGCTACTGGATTGCGCCCCGCACAATGTTGAAGGTGCAGCGAGAAGCTCGCGATCGCGGCCTCAATATTATTGGCGTTTATCATTCCCATCCCGATTATCCGGCGGTGCCGTCAGAGCGCGATCGCCAACTGGCCTGGTCAGACTATTCATATCTTATTGTGTCAGTTCAAGCAGGGCAGTCGGTAGACCTTAAGAGCTGGTATTTGCAAGATGACACTCAACAGTTTGTAGAAGAGGCGATCGCTACCGAAAGTTAATCGCAACGCTCTTTTAAGAAATTCACGTTTCTCAACCTGTGCTGTGCTACAAAGCTGGCAGAGGATGCCATGATGGGGAGATGGGATTGGTTGGTTGTCTCTCCCTCCCCTCAAACTGACTTTCAAACTTACCGATATCAAACTGTTTGCTTGCTATGCTTAATCCGAATTTGGATGATATCCAACTGACAAAAGAGGAGTACGAACGCTACTCTCGTCACCTAATTCTGCCAGAGGTCAGTTTAGACGGGCAGAAAAGGCTAAAAGCAGCCAGCGTGCTGTGTGTGGGCACCGGTGGTTTGGGCTCACCCCTGCTGCTGTATTTAGCCGCCGCTGGTATCGGCCACATTGGTATCGTTGATTTTGACATAGTGGATCAATCCAATCTCCAGCGCCAGGTTATTCACGGCACCTCCTGGGTTGGCAAACCCAAAATCGAATCGGCTAAAAACCGAATTTTAGAAATTAACCCCAACTGCAACGTTGATCTCTATGAAACTCGCCTGAGTTCAGAAAATGCCTTAGACATTATGCGGCCCTATGACATCGTGGTAGATGGCACAGACAACTTTCCGACCCGATATCTGGTCAACGATGCCTGTGTACTGCTCGATAAGCCCAACGTCTACGGTTCCATCTACCGATTTGAGGGGCAGGCAACGGTGTTTAACTATGAGGGCGGCCCCAACTACCGAGATCTCTATCCTGAGCCCCCACCGCCAGGGCTGGTTCCCTCTTGCGCTGAGGGCGGTGTTTTGGGCATTTTACCCGGTCTAATTGGCGTTATCCAGGCAACCGAAACAGTCAAAATTATTCTGGGTCAGGGGACAACGCTAAACGGGCGTCTGCTGCTGTATAACTCCTTAGATATGACGTTTCGGGAGCTAAAGCTAAGGCCAAATCCTGAGCGTCCTGTGATTGAAACGCTGATTGACTACGAAGAATTTTGCGGTATCCCCCAAGCCAAAATGGAAGAAGCTAAGCAGCAGGCCGAACTGTCTGAAATGACGGTGCATGAACTCAAAGCGTTACTCAATAGTGATGCCGACAATTACGTTCTGATTGATGTGCGTAATCCCAATGAGTACGACATTGCCAAGATTCCGGGTGCGGTGCTAGTTCCCTTACCAGAAATTGAAAGTGGCGAAGGTATCACAAAGGTCAAAGAAGTGCTTAACGGCCACAAACTGATCGCCCACTGCAAAATGGGAGGGCGTTCGGCTAAAGCGCTCGGTATTCTTAAGCAAGCGGGCATCGAAGGCACCAATGTTAAAGGCGGCATCACCGCCTGGAGCCGTGAAATTGATGCGTCAGTGCCTGAGTATTAGACCTTTTGCGCGAATAAGATGGCTCGCTTTCGTTTCCAAAATTTGGAAATGAAAGCGAGCGAATGCTGCGTGGCCTCCAAATTGGTACGTAAGTCTCCCCGAATTGCTGGATCTCAGGGACAGTCAGGTTTGATGCAAGAGGTTTAATTCATAAGTTTTCAATTCAATATTTGACGGCTATCTGATTTCGTCGAATATCTATGAACAGTAAATGTAGGTAGAGCGCTCGATTGTTAGACGCCTACTAAACTTCATATGGAAACTTACGCCTTTCTTGAATACACAGCCCAGTGCGAGCTGTCCCGGCAGACCAAGCAGTCTTATGGGCTCACCCAGACTTCTCTGCGCGCCCATGACCGCGTGAGCCAAAATATTCGGGTAGCCCAGAATATTGCGTTGGGCGTGGGTCTGGCATCGCTAGTGTGCTCAGGCTTAGGGGATAATCCTGCTGCGCTGGGGACCGTATCTGCTGTGGTGAGGACTAACGGCAGCGCGCTTAATGTTCGCAGCGGCCCTGGGTTGCACTATGTCATTGTG
>JBCDFX010000161.1:0-8624 GCA_039177155.1 Cyanobacteria bacterium P01_H01_bin.119 | reverse complement strand
CGTCAGCTTTGGACTCACATCCCGCACAATATCTAGCACCGGCTCTAGCTTGACGCCCCTCTGCAGCGCCCGCGTTGCGGCAGCTTGGATGACAGGCCCATCCGCCAACGGATCGGAATAAGGTACTCCCAGCTCAATCAGATCGGCTCCATTTTGGTCTAACACCTGTAGCGCCTGAGCCGTAGTTGCCAGATCGGGGTCCCCCGCTGTAATAAAGGGAATTAGGGCGCACTGGCCGCGATCGCGAAGAATTTGGAACTGCTGAGAAACCGATGTCATACCAGGCTCCGGAGAATGCAGCCTCTATTAAACCACTCGGCGTTCTTTCGATCACACTCTGCTGGCGCCCAACCCCGTGACTAAAGCGAGTGACTAAACCGATTGGCCAAACGGCTTGAGCAAACATCTACAAAATAGAATCTTGACCCACACTCTGACCCATCGTGTTGCCAAAAGGGACGGGTAACTGCTGCGATCTGCTGTCTTTCAAAGGCTACTTATCCCTCAGAAACTTGAGAAGAAACTGATTCGGCAGCGCTTTCACTGCTCTCCGACAGCTCCGCCTGCAGTTTTTCTAGTTCTTCTGGGCTCATTTCTTCAAGGCGCTTTTGCAGCACTGCGTCTTCATAGTCTTTAAGCTGCTGATTAAAGGTCATGTTTTTGGTAGATGCCCGAAAAACATAAGTCATAACCCAGCCCAGGAGCCCGCCCAGAAAGACCACCTGGCTCCAAATCCCTGCTGACGCACTGTCAAGTCCGACGAGGTCAAGCGCTAAATACAGCACGCCACCGGCAACAAAAACGCCTAATCCAATTCCTAAAACATCGATTCGACGCATAACAATTACAGGGCTCCTGCTGGCAAAAGCAAGGGGCGATCGCTAGCTGCCTAGCTCACGGGGCTTAGGCCGAAAATTCAGAAACGGACTTAGCAGCAACATGCCTGGGAAAAATGCAAACACCAGAAAGTAGGCAGCCGTCCGCTCCACCGACCCCATCACCGTCCAGCGAACTTTCAAATAAAACAGCAAAATACCAGGAATCACCAGTAAGTACGCACCTCCCAATACCAGATAGAGAGCAGCAGCTATTAAGTAAGACGGGTCAATCGAAGAGAATGTATCAATCGAGAAGGGCACGGCTACGACCTTTACAAGCGTCACCCTTTATCTTAAACCCTTTGCCGACCGCCGTCCGTGCTCTCTGGTATATCCCGCGCTACACAGTTAGCGGCTAAAGGCGATAGGATGCTTACGGTTTACTTTAGGATGTTCGTCATGAGTAATGCAGCCGTCTCCCCGACCCAAGTTTTAGAACAGCTTAACTGGCGCTACGCGACCAAACAGTTTGACCCAACCCAGAAGATTTCCGACGCAGATTGGCACGCTTTGGAGCAAAGCTTAGTGCTCACCCCTTCTTCCTTTGGTTTGCAGCCGTGGAAATTTTATGTTGTCCGTAATGCTGAGATGCGCGAAAAACTGGTAGAGGCATCTTGGGGCCAGCGCCAGGTCGTTGATGCGTCTCACCTGATTGTGCTGGCGATTAGACAAGATGTAAGCGGAAATGATGTAGACGAATACCTCAAGCGAATGGCTGATGTGCAGGGGGTTCCCGTTGAAAAGCTAGAAAAATTTGGCAACGTTGTTAAAGGCTTTCTAGAAACTCCCCCCTATCCACTCGATAAAAACGCCTGGTCAACTCGTCAGGTCTACATCGCATTGGGATTTTTGATGTATACCGCGGCAATGCTGGGCATTGACACCTGCCCAATGGAGGGATTTGTGCCCGCTAAATACGATGAACTGCTAGGACTCACTGATACAGGTTATTCAACCGTGGTGGTTTGTCCAGTGGGCTATCGCTCCGCCGAAGACAAGTACATCGGACAGCCTAAGGTGCGCTACAGCACCGAGCGCGTAGTTGAATATATCGATTAAGCCCGCTTGCAGACTCCATAGCGTTGGTCAGATTGCTTACCCCCACGCCTAGATATAAGCAATCTGGCCCGAGTTGCCATCGAGCCTGTTGCCAATCTTGATGGATATCAACTGCTCTAACGACTTGATGCAAGTCTCCAAACCCTATTCAAAGCCTGAATTAGCTTTTTTTCGAGGACTAAAGCTATCCGCGACCATTACTGCCAGGCAAAATGGGCGTCTCCACAGCTTGACGAAACTCTTCCACTGATTCGGTGAAATCAATGGGCAGCACGGACACCACATTTTCGTGGGGACGAGGAATAATGACCCAGGTTTCTAACACGCCGCCGGGGGCTTTCTCCGCTGCTTCAACCCCAGCCGCCATGGCCTGCTTCACCTCAGAAACATCGCCGCGAATATTAATGCAAAACCGAGCGCTGCCTGCACGAATGTAGTTTACCAGGGTGACTCGCCCTGCTTTTACCATTGCATCCGCTGCCGCCAAAACCGGGGGAAACCCCTTCGTCTCAAGTGATCCAACTGCCTGTGGCATTCCCCATCTCCTTTAGACAAAAAATCTGACCCAGAAACGCTGCGTCAATTCAAACTTTATTTTACGAGCCGATGGCTGAACTTAAACTAAAGTTCCCACTTCCCTCTGGCCACAGGATAATTTCTTTACGCTTATTGAAATTCAGCAAAAAACCGCAATATGCCGGGTTGTAACGGCACAGCCGACTTACCCCAAACGTTCACCGACATGCTCTAGAAAGCCAGAGCTGAACAAAGCGGGTGACCAGACTCGAACTGGCGACATTCAGCTTGGGAAGCTGACGTTCTACCACTGAACTACACCCGCAGTGGACTCATATTATAGTCTGACTCGATGAACCTAGGAAGCTTCAACCAGCCATTGGCCTGCTGTGCTAGTCCAATACAAGCCCTAGGCTTCGGCACTGCTGGCGGACTGCGATCGCCCAGCCTGCGGGGCCTGGTTCTGGAGCGATCGCCCCAACCTTGCTTGGCCAATTGAGGATGGGGACCGGAGTGCCCTGGTATCACGATGGGATAATCGACACTTTGCAGCATATCGAGATCGTTGGGACTATTGCCCAGGCCGACAGTGACCCGTTGACTATCGGGGGGTAAGACAGATTGATACCGACCGCGCAGCTTCAAACCCGCTGACCCTTTGCCCGCTCCTGCCCCAATTAAATGGGAAAAGCGATCGCCTACCACCCCTCAAAATCCCATTTTGGCCGCTGCCGCTGCTAATATTTCGGCCTCGACACTTTTAGGCGTTAAAAACGGTTCACTAAACTCTCTCGCTTTAGCTTGCTGAGCCTGTACTTTAGTGAGTCCAGTCAATTGCTGAATTTGCTCAACGGACAAATCTCCAAAGCCCTTAAGCGGTCGGCCCAGGGTTTGCGCGATCGCCTTCAGTCTTGGCCCGCACCACTATCGACTGGCACCCCAGCAGCAGTCTGCAATCGCGCTCTAAATCTTCTTCCTCCGGCAGCTCAAACGGTAAATTCTTACCGGGAAAGAACACCGCGCTGCCATTTTCCACAATAAATGGATCAGTTAGACCCATCTGCTGCCGCAAGGTATCTACCTCAGCGCGAGTTTTGCTGGTGACCAGAACAATGGGAACGCCCGCCAATTTTAGATGCTGAAGTAAGGGCAGAACCGGTGTATAGCCGTAGGTTTCACTGTCGAGGAGGGTACATCAAGATCGCTAAACACTATAAGCTGAGCAACAGACTGGCGCATGGACATAGCGAAGTAGTCTCTCAAAGAACATTAACAAGATGAAAGATTGTGCGGCTATGGCGGAATACTAAGCATGCTGACAGGATGAAATGCTGACAAGGGGCTCCAAACTCAACTGCTAGCAACTAACTGATAATGGCTTCTAGTCCCCCTCAAATTCACTGGGCGTCAGCCTGCTTCAGTGCAGTGGCCCAATCGCGATCGCACCCAAGACAAATCCACAGAATAATAATGCGCTCTACCGCCCCCAAATCTATGAGCTCTCCCAAACGTTTTCCGTCGTTGCCTCACGCAGGCCGAGGACAGCTTTTAGATTTGCGTGCTCCTAGGCGGCTGCAACTGAGTCAGTTTATGTCGTGGCGCTGGCAGCGGGTTGCTGTGCTGATATTAGGAGATGTGCTGGCACTGGCGACTGCGTGGCAAGTTGCTCGCTATCTGAATCAGTTCTATTCGCCTGTTCCGCCAAGGCTCGTCTGGTGGGTTTGGTTTGGTTTGCCCAGTTTATTTTGGATACTGGCTGCAGCCACCCTAGCGCTATTCGCTCAGAATGGGCTGTACGGAAAGAGCGTGCAGGTTAAAAACTATATGGCTGCGGGTAAAGGGATAAGCTTTATCTACCTTTCTTCTCTGGTACTGGCCTACTTTTATGATCCGAAGCTTGACCCACCGCGATCGCTGTTTTTTGCCGCCTGGTTTGGCAGTGTGGCCCTAGTGGTGCTGCTGCGGCTTTTACTGGGCGCAGTGCTGAGCCATATCGAGCGAACTCGCGATCAATCTACGGTGTTTCTGATTGCTCCCGCCCATCGCCTTAGGCCGCTGGCCAGCACGCTGCAGCGGCGGGCCAACTGTCAGGTAGTGGGTGCAGCCCTGTCAACGGTTGCCCATACCCCCAGCACCCTGCGGACGATTCTCAATAGTCAGGCCCAGATTGTGTTGATTGAGGACTTGCCAAATGCCGATTTGGCTTCTCAATTTTACTGGAAACTGAAGCGGGCGGGCATAGCCCTTAAACTGATGCCCTCCAGCCGGGAAATGCTCTATCGACGCGGCGCACCGGAAGTATTTGCCGGTATTCCTACTTTGACGTTAGATGTCCCGCTACTCGATGGGTTGGACTATCACCTTAAGCGCGGATTTGATTTAGTATTTGCGGCTATCGGCCTCATCAGTTTTGCCCCCTTTATGGCTGCGATCGCGATCGCGATCAAGCTAACCTCTTCTGGGCCAGCCTTCTTTCGTCAAGAACGCATGGGACTCCACGGTAGAGTATTTAGGGTTTGGAAGTTTCGCACCATGTGCACCAATGCGGCCCAGCTTCAAGCCAGGCTAGAGCGGCATAACCAAACCGACGGCGTGCTGTTTAAGGTCAAAAACGATCCTCGCGTTACCCCAGTTGGCAGGTTTCTGCGTCGCACTAGTCTTGATGAGCTTCCCCAACTCTTTAATGTTCTATTAGGTCAAATGAGCTTAGTCGGGCCGCGCCCCCTGCCGCTCCGGGATGTCGCCAAATTTTCGCCCTGGCATCATACTCGTCACCAGGTGCTGCCAGGAATTACCGGGCTCTGGCAAGTTTCTGGTCGGTCAGATATCGAGACTTTTGATGACACCGCCCGCCTTGATCTGCACTATATCGACAACTGGTCTTTAAACCTAGACCTCGAAATTCTGATGGAAACCGTTCGAATTGTCCTGTTTGGTAAGGGAGCCTATTGAGGCTTGGCAAGGTCCTTGCTTCAATAGCTTTTGCTAACATCAACTAGATGCCTTAATTTATATACTTTCTGCAACTGCCCGTGACTCTGAAATTATTTGCCTTTATTAAGCCGTGGTGGCATCGGAGTAAGACAGTATTTTCCGAGGGTACTCCGTGGAAGGGGTCGGTGCTGCTTACGATTTGCTTAGTTACTTTTGTAATCTACACATGGCTGCCTTTCAGCTATTTCGAGATGGTGGGCTGGCCGTGGATTATCCCTTGGCAATTAGGCTTTTTATGCGCTGGAGGCAGCTTGTTATGGATGCTGCGTCAGTTCAAGTTGCCGTTTCAAATGTTGGGTTATGGTCTTGACTGGTTAGTACTCTTTACTGCTAGCGGATTAGCAATCTCGGCAGCTTTCTCCGAATTCCCAACGGTTGCTGCATGGAATCTTGTATTAGTCTTTTGCTATTTCGTTGTTCTCTACGGTTTACGAAATACTATTGCAGCATCTCCAAATCGAGCCTACTTATTATGGATTGGCATAGCTGTTTGTGGTGCAATCGCTGCCCTTGTTAGCTTGTCTTACTGGCGACCTGATCCCAGCATGTGGGTTTCAGGCAACTTCCGAGCCGCCATCCGCAATCCATTCCCCCTAGGACACCATAATTTTGTCGGGGGTTACTTTGCCCTAGTATTTCCGATAATTTTAAACTTCGCAGCAGCGCAAAAAGGTCTGTTGCGATGGGGGCTTGGATTAGCCAGTGCCATAACAGTGGTTGCACTCTACGTCAGCGGATCGAGGGGAGCTTATGTTGGCTTTTTGGTCTATGTTCTTGTTGCTATGGCTATTGCCCTCTGGCGCAGTCGCGGAGCACAGCGCAAACGATTAGCCGCACTATGTCTAATCGGATTGTTAATTATCGGTATTGGTATTGGCAGCAATCCCAGAGTCAGAGATTTAATCAGCGGCATTCAGGTTAATTCGGATGTCGCAACGGTGCAAGTGGGAGATGGTCCGACAAAAGATCGCTGGTTTATGTTGAGAACTGCGGCAAATATCTTGCGCGATCGCCCCTTGCTCGGCGTTGGGCCAGGCAATATGTCTCGTGTCTCCCACCTTTATAGACCCATTGAAACTGGGGCAGGGTTGGATCATGTTCAGCAACTGCACAATACGCCAGCTCAACTTGCAGGTGAATTAGGGATGTGGGGAATTGCCATTTACCTGGGTTGGATTGGGCTATGCGGTTGGCTATGGTTGCAGATTTACTTAAGTGAAACATACGGGAACGATCGCTGGCTTCTATATGGCATCGGCGGTAGCCTTCTAGCTTATGGCGTGTCTAGCTTAACTGATTATCAGCTTGAGAATTTTAGCATCTCAATTACGTTGGCATCGAATACTATTCTCCTGATTTATCTTGCCAACCGATATCTTATCCAGAATGAGACCCGTGAATATGTCTTGCCAAACAAACTACGCCGTATTGCAAGCTTAGGCGTTTTTGCGCTGATTGCTATCGCACTGAGATTATGGCTACCAATGGATACAGCAGTTTATTTAGGGCATTTGGGTACTCAACAAGAGCAGGCCGGTAATTTTGTAATCGCTGACCAAAGATGGACTGCAGCAGCAAATTTAATCCCTTGGGATCCGACTTATAATGCTTTAGCGGGGCAAAAGCTCTACGAAATAATAGATTTTGCCGAAGATGATGAAAGTGAAGATGCTATTCAATCAGGAATAATTGAGCATTTTCAATTAGCTTTTAAGGCTGCACCTAATGATTTTTATTTCAATCATAACTTAGCAGTTTTATATCTCAATTCTGGCAATTTTGAAGAGTCCATATACCATTCAGAGCGAGCTGTACAGCTATTGTTAAGGAATGAGGGATATCCATATTTTGTGTTGGGGCAGGCTTACTTAAATACGAATAGATTAGACGATGCAGTCACAGCGTTTGCCTTGCAATCATTGAGCAATCCTACTGCCCTAATAATGCCGTTTTGGACTAATACTTCGGCTTCAGAAATTCATGAGCAGGTCTTTGATTTGACACAGACTCTAAATTCAGAGTTGCTGGCTTCACTTGATAAACAGACTGCCGAACATGATCGTGTCTACGAAAACCAAGCTTTATTAAACTGGTTATTTGAGAAAGAGTTGCCATCTGACTTAGAGACATCCCGTCTGCGACCAATAGTGCAAGCGCTGCTTCAGGCTGAGGCAGCGCCCCAAACAGCTTTAGATATCATTGAGTCAGCTCTAATCGATTTGCCTAGAAATACCGCTCTAACATTACTGCGAGCCTGGATTAAACCAGATGATTTTTTAGATGATTATTTTGAAATAGCAAAGGTTAATGGGCTGGAAGAACAGCAGTCTGCCTTAAATCATATTCAAGAATTTCGTAAAGTCAGAGATTGGACTAAGTCTTTATGGACACAAGAAATTACACATCTACGCGGCAGATTGTCGTTAGCCTATCGAAACCAAGATGCTGAGAAAATTAATGCGATCTTATATCTTCCTACGCTGCAACAAAATGCAATCACTTTGTTGCTAGACTTATTCCCCGATCACGCTCGTGAAGTGCCAGCTTTAGATCGCTTAATTGAACAGGTCAAGACTTCAGAGTTGGGATTGCCTCATACAACAAATAATAATTTTGATTTTTAGAATAGCTTGTTTTGGAAAACCACCTGAGCTTTCAGAAGAGTACAAACATTGCTACATTTTTGAATTAGAGGAACAGATCGAAAACGCAATTATCATTGAGGATTGAAAACGCTAATTGGGAACCTTAAAAATCGTCAGCAGAGCTATTCATGACAAGTCACGCAGAGGTTTGCACAAAGAATAGCGGTGAGTTGCTGAAATTGCTTACAGCAATTGCCTATTGCACTTTCACCCTTTTG
Source organism: Cyanobacteria bacterium P01_H01_bin.119 (assembly GCA_039177155.1). Classification (GTDB taxonomy): domain Bacteria; phylum Cyanobacteriota; class Cyanobacteriia; order Phormidesmidales; family Phormidesmidaceae; genus JBCBZT01. The sequence continues at coordinate 314 of JBCDFX010000161.1, read as the reverse complement.
CCGGGTAGCAATACGATGATGGTGTTTTGGCCCTGGGTATTTGTCTGGCAGGTGAGTTTAGCGCTGCCCATCATTTGGTTGATTTGGCAGCTTTGGTATAAGCCGTTGTCAGCTTTTACTCTGGGCCATCACTTAGACTGGGTGGCCGGTTTTGCGGGCTTTGGCATTGTTCTCTCCCTGCCTTTTCATACTGGAAGGCTAAACAGGAACTTTCGCAATAAGAGGCACGAATAGCCAATGACATGCCGTAAGCATACACTGATTCAGGGAAAAAAACCCAATATGGCCACTTTACTATTACAGGGAGGATTAAT
>JBCDFX010000160.1:0-8719 GCA_039177155.1 Cyanobacteria bacterium P01_H01_bin.119 | reverse complement strand
TCTCATTGGGCGATCGGCAGCTATATTGCAGCCAATCTTATTCTGGATGATGTGTTGACGTATTTAGCTGATCGCTAGTGAAATCGTCTGTGGCATAATAATGCAAATTATTATCATTAAGCCAACGGCTGCTTTGGCACTTGGCCCTCGCTAGCTTGGCCCCTCGCTAGAACCATGGCGATTCAGTTTTTCGATCAAAAATCTGACTATCTTCACTGCGGTAGCCCTGATGATCCTCGGCTATTTCACGCAGATCCCTCTGACCAAATTCAGGTTTGGTCACCCCAGGTGGGCCAGGGCTATATGCAGACTATTTCTCTGCGGGAAGGATTGAGTCTTGTCATTTTGGATTACTCAATACACAGTGCCTTTTCCCGTAAGGCTACACGGCGCAGCCCGTTTTTGGAATTTGAATTTCAGGTAGAGGGGCCAGCGGCAGGTCAGAGTGCGTTTGTGCCCAAGGTGATACAGCCGGATAGCTTTGGTCTTCGACCGGTGCAGCCGCGGCAGCTTAATGTAGAAGTGATTTTCAGTGCGCCTTTACTTAAGCCTTATGCCTATGCCGTAATTGAACATCTACCTCCCCAGGATCGATCAACCCTATACGATTTGGCTAATTGGGTATACCGCTCTCAATACGGATACGCCGCCAGATCGCCCCAAGCCGCATTCGACTATGTTTTGAGCGGGGCCATTGCATCATCTCAGGCATCCACTGTCGGTAATCCATTTGAGCATTTGGAGTTCTTTGCGATGGGTCGTCTTTGGCGCTCCATGACATCAGAAATGTACAAGGTGATTGAACAAATTCTGGGCTGCCCCCATATTGGACACACACGGCGCACCTACCTCGAAGAAAAAGCCCTTAAACTAGTTGCCCTAATGCTACAGGGACTCAGCCACTCAGATGTCGTTTCATGCTCTTTAGTGGGTGACGATTTAGACCGCATTTACCAAGCTGGAAGGATTTTAGCCTGCAACCTAAATAATCCGCCGTCAATCGAAACACTGTCACGGCAGGTTGGGCTAAATCGACTCAAGCTTAACCAAGGCTTTTACCAGGTGTACGGTACCACGCCTTTTCGATACCTTAGACACTGTCGTCTCAATATGGCAGAGCATTTGTTAACGACATCAGACCTAGATGTAGAAGTAGTCGCCCACAATGTGGGATACACCAGCCGCAGCAACTTTGCTAGAGCCTTTCGGCAGTGGTTTGGCTTAAATCCAAAAGCGCTTCAGCTCTATAATCGCTACGTGCCTGAGCTGCAAGGTTACGCTGGCTGAGGTGGCAAAACCTACCAGATTTCTTTGCCTCCGCAGAAAGATAACCGCCCACCCCTAATTAATTTTGGGCAGGCGCGCTGTCGCCTATGTCAATTTCATAAAAATGCGTTTCGGGTTCAGAATTTTTAGGCTGCACATCTAATCTAACTGAGAAGAATTTACCTCAAGTTAAGGGCATGGCAGTTATAGCCTGCTGGCTTGGGAGATTAGTGTGTGTGAGGACGCGTGATGGAAAAGTCTTTATCAGGATTACCGCTGCTGGTGCTGCTGAGTCTGGCCAGTGGACAGATATTGGTTATCGAAACAGCATTGGCGCAACCAGAGCTAGAAGCTCCTGAGGCAGAGGCTGCTGAGAGGCTCGGTCCTGAATCAGAAAATTCGCTCGCTCAGGCTCAACCGCAGCTCGTAGAACCTGAAGAAACCATTGAAACGCGCCGTTCTGAACCCTTCCTCCTATTATCTGAAACCCCCGTTCGGCTGAGCGGTTCGGCTGAGGCTTCGACGGTGAGCTCAGCCGAACCGCTCACCGTCGAAGCCTCACGTCGAAGCCAACTCGCCACTACCGTCACCGACTGGGTTGCCCAGATCGAAGACGCTTTGGTGCAAGTGACCGATGTGCGACTAGAGGTCACGGAGGCTGGTGTGCAGGTTTTGTTAGAAACGGTGAATGGTGAATTAGCCGCTCCGACTCAGACCGTATCGGGCAACGCCTTGATACTGGAGATTTCTAATGCCGTGCTGATACAAGGGGCATTTGAGCAGTTTGACCCCGTTGATGGCATTGCTTTGGTGCAGGTAACGGCACTGCCAGGAGATCGGGTACAAGTGGTGATTACGGGCACCGATGCTGCCCCTACGGTTGAGGTTAATGCTGCCGCATCGGCGTTAACCGTAACAGCAGTGCCGGGAGTCGCCCAAGCGGGTGAAGACGACGAGGCACTGCAGATTGTGGTGACGGGCGAGCAAGGTAGTCGTTACTATGCGCCTGATACCACCACTGCCACCCGCACTGATACGCCGCTACGCGATATTCCCCAGTCAATTCAGGTGATTCCCCAGGAAGTGCTAGAAGATCAGGGGGTGATTCGCCTCAATGATGCCTTGCGGAATGTGAGTGGCGCAGCCTTTGCAGGCAACAACGGTACTGGGCAACGATTTATTCTCCGAGGTTTTGAAGATCCTGCTATTTTACGGGACGGGTATAGGCTGACATTTGGAGGCTTTGGAAATCCTGGCTTTCCGGAGCTTTCTAACGTCGAAACGATAGAAGTGCTGAAGGGACCCGCTTCAATTGTGTTTGGTTCGGTAGAGCCAGGCGGGGTGATTAACTTTGTAACTGAGCAACCCCTGAGTGAACCATCTTATGAATTGGGTTTGCGAATCGGTAATCAAGGTTTAATTGAGCCTAGCCTTGATCTCTCGGGGCCTCTAACTGAAGATGGTCGCCTGCATTATCGGTTAAACGTTCTGCATCGCCGCGAAGATTATTTTCGCGATTTCACGACAGATGTGACCCGTACCTTCATTGCCCCAGTGATTAGCTGGCAAATTAGTGATAACACTGACCTTACCGTTAGTCTGGAGTACGTGGATTCTGAGACACCCTCAGATTTAGGCTTAGTTGCAGTCGGTGATGGCATCGCTGATATTCCCTTTGAGCGGGTTCTCGGTGAACCAGACGACTTTAATCAAACTGAACTGATACGCGTCGGCTATGACTTTGAGCACCGCTTTAGCGATAATTGGCAATTCCGCAATGCTTTCCGGTTCACTAGCTTTGATCTCAGTAGTGCCTTTTTGAACTTAGGTATCGTCGATCCTGCAGGAGATACGATATCAAACTTTTTCTTCTCGGATCAAGAAAATAACAACCTTGAGCTGCAGACCAATATGGTAGGCGAATTTAATACAGGAGCCATCGAGCACACATTACTCTTTGGGTTTGATTACTTTCGATATGCAAATCCTCGCCTTGACAGGATCTCATTGTTTCCGTTTGTCACCAATAATATTTTTAATCCAGTCTATGGGACGGTTCCTCGTCCTGAGCGAGCTGCAGCGACACCTGCTTTTGATTCAGAGAACAGCGTAGAGGCTTATGGCATTTATATCCAAGACCAGATTGAGTTAGCAGATAATCTGCTCTTGCTAGCTGGGATTCGTTATGAGACCGTTCGACAAGAACTTGTGAACAACCAAACTCTTTTTGTGCCGGCTTCTGTACGAACCTTTAATGAAGCTGCCTTCAGCCCCAGATTAGGGGTAGTCTATCAGCCCATCGAGGAATTGTCCCTATACGGTAGCTTTAGTCGGTCTTTTGTCCCTAATATTGCCCAAACGTCTAATCTTGAAATTATTCCCCCCGAACGAGGAGAGCAATTTGAAGTTGGGGCTAGAGCAGAGCTGTTAGACGGTAGAGTGATTGCCAATATCGCTTTTTTCAATCTCACCAAACGGAATGTAGCCAACCCTGACCCCAATAACACTATGTTCTCGGTTGCAACGGGTGAGCAACGCAGCCGAGGGATTGAATTAGACATTGCGGGAGAAATTTTGCCCGGTTGGAACATCATCGCCAATTATGCCTACACCGATGCTGACATTACTGAAGACAACACCGGCATAGAAGGCAATCGTTTGTATGGCGTGCCAGAAAACAACTTTAACCTGTGGACCACCTACGACATTCAATCGGGAGCCCTAGAAGGGTTAGGCTTTGGTCTAGGCTTTAACTATGTCGATGAGCGATTTGGCAATAACGCCAACGACTTTATGCTGGATAGCTATTTCCTCACCAATGCTGCGATTTCTTACCAACGGGACAACTGGCAAGCCGCGATCAATATTCGTAACCTTTTTGATGTGAATTATATTGAGGGCTCTCGAAATAGCAGAACGTTTGGGATTACTCCCGGTGCGGGGTTCACCCTTATCGGTTCTTTTTCCATTGAATTTTGACCTGTTTATGTACTGCCAACGTCGCTTTTTTCTGCAGGTGGGGGCTGCTGCCCTAATCGTCTCCGCCTGCACAAGACCAAATTCCCTGGATGATTCATCCAGCCCTTCTGCCCCTGCTGCCGTCAGACGAATCAAGCATGCTTTTGGTGAAACAGAGGTTCCCGCTGAGCCCAATCGGGTGATTGTACTGGGGTATACCACGATTGAAGCGGTTGTAGCCCACGGGGTACAGCCCATTGGGGTGCCCAGCGGTGCCGTTGATCAACTATTGCATCTTGCCTTGGACCAAGAAACAGTGGCAGACATTGGCAGTCCCACTCAGCCCAATCTGGAGAAAATCGCTGCCCTCAAACCAGACTTGATCCTCACCAGCAAATATCGACTTGGCGATGGTTATGGCCCGTTAGCGCAGATTGCCCCCACGGTGGTGCTAGATGTTGATGGCAACCATGAATGGAAAGAACTCACTCGCCTATGTGGAGAAACGTTAGGCAAGCCAACCGAAACTGAAAAGCTATCTACCGCCCATAACACCAAGTTGCAGCAGATCAAAGCACAGCTTTCCCCAGCGGGTAACCCACCCCAGGTGTCTATCGTATCTATCTTTCCAGGGTTGATTAGAGCCGCAGGAACCGAAACCTTTGCAGGCAGCGTGTTAGCAGACGCTGGTGTCGCCCGCCCGCCCAGCCAGTCTCAGGCCCAAGGCCCGCAAAATGTTTCCCTGGAATCTCTCGACCTGCTGGATGGGGATGTCATATTTATTATGACGTTGCAGGGCAACACGGAAGTTGCAAAAGGAAGTCGGGCTGAAAGCGATCGCATCAAGGCCCATCCGCTCTGGTCTCAGCTCAAGGCAGTGCAAGCCAATCAGGTTTACGAGGTTGGCCCCCATTGGGTAATCGGCAGCTATATCTCCGCCAATCTTATTCTGGATGATTTGCTGAAATATTTGAGCGACTAAAAAATGCGTTTCGGAGCCAAGGCTTCTACAGCTACACATCTGAGGGGTTAATGCCGAGTTCCCGCAGCTTTTCCGCCATGCGATCAGCCCACTGCTTTTCCTGTTCCGCCCTTTGCTTTTCTTGTTCCGCCCGCTGCTTCTCCTGTTCCGCCCGCTGCTTCTCCGCCTCCTCGGGCAACGGCATCAGATTGCCTTGAGCATCATAGAGCCGCAGCCACTGGCAAACGCCATTGACGGGTTCACGGTTGATTGAGCCTTCCCAGGTACCCAGCCACAGACCCAACGACTCGCACCATAGCCAGCCCTGCTCATTCGGTGACAGGGGCTGATAGCCCTGAGCCAAATCCAATCGCCAGCCTTCTAGGGAACTGGGGTCGAAGGGATTAAATACAAAATAGTCGGAAGTCTTGAACACCTGCTCGTACAGGTCTTTTTTGACACCCTTATCGACCGCCGCCGTACTGGGTGATAGCAGTTCCACAATCACATCGGGGTAGCGGCCCTCTTCTTCCCACACCACCCAGCCCTGCCGATCGCGATCGCCCTTTACCCCCAGGGCTACAAAAAAGTCAGGTCCCCGAAAGTCGCGGTTCATCGCCTGATTGCGGCTGTAATAGACAAACATATTGCCGCCCACAAAAAAGTCCTCGGTTTGGGCCAACAGCGCTTGCTCCATCGAACGAATCAGTACATTCATCGCGATGCGATGGCGGTTACTTTCCAAAGGTACTCCATCATCAAAAATTAAATCCGTTGGCGGCGCGGGCGGCTCCCATTCTGGAGGGGCGGCTTGCGGCTCTAGGGCAATGTCTGGAGTCATAGTGAACCTCCGTCAACTCAGCGGTTGTAGGTTTAAGGTTACTCGGGAACTTAAACCTGCCAACATCATAACGGCTCCAGCGATCGCAATGCCCGAATCGTCCTATTGGTGGGAATTACATACAGTCTGACTCTCTTTGGTCTCAGCTTAAGGCGGTGCAAACGCATCAGGTTTATGAGATGGGGTCCCATTGGTCTTATCTGGCATGACTCTGCTAGCGTGAATTTCAGTCCCTTACCGCCAGCCAGGAAAATCGCGTGTACTTTAGGACCTACTGTAAATGGAGCGGGCTGGATAGTCTATTGGTTTAGAGCTGGTTCTGGAAGAGTTGCGTTAGTTTTTTGCTGAATCGAGCAACTGAGCGATTTGGGCTAAAAAAGCAAACGTAGACAAATGGCTTGTATTTCAGGATTGACTGCTTCCTCTAGATTGCCAGCATCATAATATAATGCAAGCTATTCTCATTAGTAGCCAGCGTTTAAACCAAGCTCCCGTTATGACAGCACCCCTGGTCTCCAATCTTTCCGACAATTGGCTTTTGCCGGGGAGTCCGAGTGATTCACGACTGTTCCATGCCGATGAGGCTGATGGCATTCAAGTTTGTTCGTCTTACCTTGGGCAAGGCTATCGTCAAACCATTTCGCTGCAAGATGATTTGACCTTGGCAATTCACGACTATACCCTCAGCCAGCCTAGAGTAATCGACACACCAGGTAGGGTCAACTGTCTGGAGTTTGAGTTTCGGTTGGCTGGCCCTGACGCTGGGTATAGCTCCTTTATCCCCTACTTTGGACTAAAAGAGTTTGGGGCCAAACCAGCACAGAAACGGTGTTTCAATGTTGAAGTTTGGTTCAAACGACCAGCCCTGAGCACTTATTTTCAAGCGTTTATGGAGCGCCTGTCGCCTCAACTTCAAACCACTGCCAAGCGCATCATTCAACTGATTTATCGACATCACGGGGGTGGCCCACGCTCGACTCCGGTGGGGATGCTCAATCAAATTTTTGACTGTGCTAAGGGATTTGGGTCACAGTTTGCCCTTGAGCAAATTGTGACCGACACCCTTTGCACTGAGGTGCTTGAACTTGACTACGCAGCCCGCAGATCGATAACCCCTGCTATGGAGCGGGTGATTGGACAGATTCTCAGTTGCCCGTACCAGGGGGCAACCCGCCGCACCTATCTGGAGCGCAAGGCATTGCAGTTGGTAGGCCTACGGCTTGAAGCGATGCTTCAGCCACGTAGTGATGTCGACCTGAGTGGCATTTACCAGGCAGGGGCCATATTGAGGGAGCAAATCGTCAGCCCCCCAACCGTGGAGACACTAGCCCGGATGGTATGTACGAATCGTAAAAAGCTTTATCAAGGCTTTTACGAAGTGTATGGCACAACGCCGCTTGGCTACTCACGCAACTGCCGTTTAGTGCAAGCCCGACGGTTATTGATGACCTCAGACCTTTCCGTAGAAGCAGTCGCCGCCGCAGTAGGCTACACTAATCGCAGCAAATTTGCCGCGGTCTTTCGTCAACTCATCGGCATCAATCCTAAAGCGTTTCAGATGCAGGCGTGGAAGCTGAGCTAGTGATATGGCAGTAGCCACAAAGCTTTGTGCGCTACCGCGAGCCAGATTGCTTTTGGACTCAGCATCCTGGTGATACTCGGTGCATTAAGCAAGATGGCCAGCGCTATAACAATCACCAGTCCGATTTGGACATGACTATGAGCCAGGCTGCTGATAGACCAAGCACCCTAACGATACTGGGTGGACTCAGCAATCTGGCTCATGCGATAAAAGGTGCAATTTGGGCTCGAAATCCGTAGCCAGCAATCGGCAGTTCCCATAATCTACTTGAGAATCATTTCCTTCAAGTGCAATGTCTGAGCCACGGCAGCGACTGGTAGAGTCAGCCGCCACAGTTTCACTTGAGCTTGAGTAATCGTGTGAGGAACCGAATGAAACCGTCATTGCTGAGTTTGAGTCTGCTCACCTTATTGAGCGTAGTGGGGGGACAGATTGCCATTGCAAACGCTGCACTAGCCCAACCTCAATCTGAGCCAGAAGCCCTTGACGACCCGATAGAACAAAACTCGGCGGCGTGGGCAATCGAAGCCATCGAAGATAGCAGCGAAGATTCCCAAACACTCCCTCTGCCTATTCCCTCCGGGAAGGCTTTGCCAACGACTCCGCTCAGGACAAGCACCTCCCCGTTGGCTTCGGCTCCGCTCAGCCAACCTGCCACCACCGTTGCTGAATGGATCGCTCAAATCGAAGCGGCATGGGTACAAATCACCGGGGTGCGTGTGGAAGCAACTGAAGCTGGGCTACAGGTGATCCTAGAAACCGCTGACGGTGAGCTACCTGCCCCCACCACGACGGTATCAGGCAATGCCCTGATTGCCGAGATTCCCAATGCGGTGCTGGCATTGCCAGAGGGCGATGCGTTTCAACAGTTTGAACCTGCGGGCGGCATTGCCCTGGTGCAGGTCACCGGGCTGCCAGGTGATCGGGTCCAGGTCGCGATTACGGGCACTGATGCTGCCCCAGCGGTTGAGATTGATGCAGCGGCAACTGCCTTGACCCTGAGCGTGATGCCCAGGGTTGCCCAAACGGGCGAAGGAGATGAGGCTATTCAGATTGTGGTGACGGGTGAAGAAGGCAGTCGCTACTTTGAACCCAATACCGCCACTGCCAC
>JBCDFX010000159.1:0-8740 GCA_039177155.1 Cyanobacteria bacterium P01_H01_bin.119 | reverse complement strand
GGTCTGAGCTAACCCAATACCGCCGTAGCCAAGGCCCATTAGCACCAGGGCAATTGCCAAAATTTTGATAAAGCTGAGGCGCTGCTTAAGTTTGCCGTAGTTCATAGAGGCAACGGCGCTTAGCAGGGTGGATAGGGCGATCGCTAATCCGCTTTGAGTCGCGTTCGCATTTGATAACTGCTTGAGGTAAAACGGCAGCTGCACCGGAATCAGATAGAAAATCATCTGAGTCAGCAGGGCCGAGGCGCAGATAAAAGCCATCAGCTTAAGGGGCAAATGCTCAATTGGAGCGTCATTTGGCGATGAGTCGTTGACACTGTTCTGTCGCTGGGGCTCAGGCAGCGCACTAATCATAGTGGGCAGCAGCAGCCAAGCCAGCAAATAAATGGCAAAGGGCAAGCGCCAGTTAATATCAGACACAAAACCGCCTACCGTTAAGAACAGCACCCCGCCCAACCCCATAAATGCCGCCTGGAGTCCCATAAAGCTGGCCCGGGCGTCTCCCTGATAGTAGTCGGCAATTAAGGTGGTAGCGCTCACCATCACCCCGGCAACTGCCAACCCCAACAGTGCCCGTCCCATCAAAATGGTCGGCAGGGAGTTTAAGACCAATCCTGATCCGCCAGCAAAGCCATATAAAGCGGCGGCCCCAATCAATAAAGGTTTTCGCCCCACTTGGTCAACTAACTGTCCGGCAATGGGTGAACCCATTACGATAAACAGCGCCGGCATAGTCAACACCAGCCTGACCCAAAAGTCGACGTTGGTCGTTTCGCCAAAATATATCTGCATAGCCGGCAGAGAGGGCGCAATCGTCGCTCCGGACATCACCGTTAGGGTGCTAGCCAGCAGCAACGTTGCTTTGACAACCCAACTGTCTGCGGTTGAGGGGGACGCAGTACCGGTAGACGGATGAGCCACGGTAGAAGACTCTCCACAGATTAAGTTAATTGTTTGATCAGACTATACTCTACAGCCCAATCAGGCTGTTGTAACCATTGATGATGCAGGCTGGTTTTTCTAATTCACGCGCAAAAAACTAGGGCTGAACAATCACCGGGATGCCAATGGCGACTTGCTCATAAAGGGCTTGAATATCGCGATCGCGCATACGAATACAGCCGTGGGAAACGGCCTGACCGATCAGCTCTTCTTCGTTGGTGCCGTGGAAGCCAATAAAATACTGTCCATCCGTCCAAAAGCCAATCCAGCGGGAGCCAAGGGGATTATCGGGGCCAGCGGGAACCACCTGTCCCGTGATGGGATGCTGCCAGGCTGGGTTCCGTCGCTTGTCCATAACGGTAAACTCCCCGGTAGGCGTTTGCCAATCGTCTTGCCCCACGGCAATCTCAAAGCGCGCCAAAAGCGTCTCGGCCTCGTATAAGGTGACCTGACGCTGCCCCAAATCTACAACTAGCTGCTGCTGTTTGGCTGTTGCCAGGGGGATTTCTGCCGCCTGTGCCACACGGCCTATCCAGAGACTAATCAACCGCGCTGGGACGGGCCGGATATGGGCATCTCGGCGGTTGGGGTAGGCACGCCACTCTGCCGCTCCCATAGTGACAGCGGCTCCAAAGCATAACAGCATCAGGCACCGAGTAATCGGCTGTTGATCCAGCACCGGTTAAGACTAAACGCTGAGCCTAGTGTATCCAACCTGACTGAAGGCACTGCGAATTCCGCCCAGCGAAATTCAAAATGCAAAATTCAAAGTTCAAAATTTAAAATGCAAATCCACTTTGCCTATGGCCTGCTTTTCAAGCCTGTTGACGGGTGCGCGCACTGTTACCGTTAAGTGCGAGCCTAACAGTCCTGTTGAATCCGGCCGGCGATCGCTTGACAGAATCGGCAATATCATTTGCAATAAGGCATCCAAACCCAGAGAGAGGCCCAAAATATAGACCCAGAAACTGCCGGTAAAAACAGTCCCAGACAGCCCTAAAAATCTTCCTAAAAGCTCTCCCGAATAAGCTTTTAGATGCTGTTTAAATCTATTGGGAGCTCGGCTGTCTAATTGGTCTACGTTTGGATTCAATGGCAAACTGGGCATGATCAAACTAAACAGGAGTAAGCTAATCTGCCGACTGCCAAGCCAGCAGTCGCAGGTGCCGTAGAGCGAAAGGGGTATGCTAACTAGCGTTGATCGTCTACTGTTTGTTCGAAATGTCCCTATTTTTCAAGAGCTAAGGGATGATTTTTTGGTACGGCTGGCCTCCATTATGGATCAGCTGGCGTTCCCCTCAGACTACGAAATTTTTACCGAGGGTCAGGAGGGGCGATCGCTTTATATCGTTGTCTCTGGCCAGGTTCGGGTGCATACGGATACCCGGGAGCTAGCCCAGCTGGGCGAAGAAGCCTGCTTTGGGGAAATGTCGCTATTTGATGCTGAACCTCGCTCAGCCTCGGTTACAACCCTAGAGCCCTGCGAATGCCTAGTGCTAACCCAGCAGCAGCTCTATGAGGCCATCGACGAAACGCCGGGAATTGCCGTCAATATTATTCGTATGCTCTCCCGCCGCATTCGTGAACTCAATACCAACTTAAACAAAGCCAAGGCAGAAAATATCGCCGCCGAACCCATTGCCAGCGCGATCGCAACCTCATCTGCTCAACTCACCGATAGCCTGCCCCAGGTAGAGACCAGCCCTGCTCCCCTGTTCTCAGTTAACAGCGGCAATGGCAAAACCGTTTCAAATACCGATTCTGCCAATCCTGCCCACTCACCCGGCACTGCTTTTCCCCGAGACGACTATCTGCGGAATGGATTTTTGCGATAAGGGATTTTGTCGTAGTATCAAAGCGCAGTTGCGGGGGTGCAAAAACGATGAAATCACTGGGGCGACACATTTTAGTCGAGTTTCACGGCTGTTCCGCAGAAATTCTGAACGACGTTCCCCTAATCGAGCGCAGCATGATTGAGGCAGCTCAAGAATCGGGGGCCACGCTGATTAATTCGGTCTTTCATCATTTCTCTCCCTTCGGTGTTTCCGGGGTAATCGTGATTCAGGAAAGCCACTTGGCGATTCATACCTGGCCCGAATACCGCTACGCTGCGGTGGATCTTTTTACCTGCGGCTACTCTGTTAACCCCTGGGTGTCCTACGACTCTTTAAAGAAAGCCTTTGAAGCCGAAAGCGGTTCAGCCCTTGAAATGAACCGAGGCCAGCTCGATCTGCTAGAAAAATTAGATATTGATTTGGGAGAACTGCGCGACGAGGCCACCAATAAGCTGCTAGATCCAAAATTTAGCCGCAGCGTATGGTTTACCGATCGCAACGAAAATATTGCCCTGTCCATTCGCCACAGGGGCGACACCGTATTTCGAGAAAAATCGCCCTATCAAACGGTGGAGATTTTTGACACTTTTGAATATGGCAAAATGCTGGCCGTGGACAAAATGGTGATGTGCACCGAAAACGACGAAAAAGCCTATCACGAGATGATTATCCACGTGCCGCTGCTGACCCATCCAGCGGCTAAAAATATTCTGGTGATTGGCGGCGGCGATGGCGGTAGTGTCCGAGAAATCCTCAAGCATCCCCAAGTCGAACAGATCACCATGGTTGAAATCGACGAAGCTGTGGTGCGTGCGTCCCGTCAGTTTTTGCCCACACTGTCCTCTGGTCTGAATGATCCCAAGCTGAATTTGATTATCGGCGACGGCATTGACTATGTGGCCAATGCGCCAGACGCGGCGTTTGATTTTATTGTGGTTGATTCCTCCGATCCGGTTGGGCCATCGGAGGGCTTGTTTAGCCAGTCTTTTTATCAGCAGGTGTATCGCTGCCTCAAACCGGGGGGCGTTATGACAGCTCAGAGCGAATCGCCTCGGTTTAATCAGGTCGCGTTTATAGACTTAAATCGCTGCCTGCGAGAGATTTTTGGCGGTGAGCAAGTGCATTGCTATTTGGCCTTTATACCGACCTATCCTACCGGAATGTGGAGTTTTAGCTATTGTTCAAAGGGTGGCCCCCATCCGCTGGCCAGTTTCGATCGCAACTTGGCCGACCAGTTTGCTCAAGCTCATACCCTGGGCTACTACAACGCAGAGATCCATGGTGCCGCATTCTGCTTGCCCACGTTTATTCGGCATATGCTGGCTGATGTAGCTTAAGAAGAGCTAGGCGCGATCGCGTTAGATATAGCAATCGCTAGCCCAGTGAGGCCACGGCTGAGTCAAGCTATAAAATCAAACCGCTGCAAATCGGGTAAGTGTCGTGAGTGAGATTAATCCCCAAAAAATTAAGCTATCCCAGTTGCGGGCACTGGTGGCGATCGCAGAATTTGGCACCTTTAGCGACGCGGCACTGCAGATTGATCTGTCTCAATCAGCGGTTAGCCACGCCATTGCTACGCTGGAAGAAGAGCTGGGCGTTGTTTTGCTCAATCGGGGCCGTCAGGGCGCTGTATTAACGCCGGTCGGACAGCAAATTACCCAGGAAGCTCAGCAGATTTTGCAGTCGGTGGAAACCATTTGTCATCAGGCTCAAGACGCCCGGGGTCTACAGTCAGGGCAGGTCAGAATCAAAGGGTTTCGCAGCGTAGCAACTCATATTTTGCCCAAGGTGATTGAGCAGTTTCACGATCGCTATCCTGGTTTGCAGGTCACTATTGATGAGGTGCCCCACTTCAATCAGGTTGAAGAGGCCCTGCGCAACGGCAAAGCTGATGTGGGCTTTACTCATTTGCCCGCACCGCCAGATTTTGACGCTTGGGAGCTGCTGCGCGATCGCTACTTGGTGCTCCTGCCCCCTGCGGCCAAAGATATTCAGCTCCCCCTAAGCTGGCAAGATATTGCGCGCTTTCCGCTGATTTTAGGACCACCGGACGACTGCGGCCGGCAGGCCGTAGATGATCACGCCAGGCAGTTAGGCGTTCCATTAACCCCCGCCTATGAGGTGCGCGAAGATTCAACACTGATCAGTATGGTGCGGCAGGGTCTGGGTGTAACGATACTGCCTCAGCTTGCAGCAGAGCCCATTCCAGAAGACATTGCGGTTACAGAATTGCCGACGCCGCTAGAACGGGTGATTGGCATCATTGTGCTGAAGGATGCGCTGTTAGCTCCGGCAGTTTACGCGTTTCTGGACATTCTGAAGACCTATCGACCTGGTCATGTGTTGAGAGCAGTCTCATAGGCAACCGTCCACAGGTATACGCTCCGCCAAACGGTTCGGGCAGGATTACGAGTCAGATATGATTGCGAGTCAGATTGCTTCTGCGCCAGCGCCGCCAGCAACACTAAGTGCGGTGAGCAATCTGACCCAGACTATACACTTACTGGTGATTGGGCGATGGATTGATAAAATCCGTCGATCCGTTATATCCCGATGCGATCGCTAAAGACTCTAGTGACTGCACGCCAGAATAGGTTTCACCGTTGATTTCCCAAGTTGGGTAGCTCTCTACTCCGGCGGCTCGGCAGGCTTGAGGCTGAGGATCAATGCCGGCTTCATCACACTCGATATAGGTGATATGGTCAAACGCCTGCTTGCCAAACAGCGTCTGCTGAGCATGGCAATGGGGGCACCACCAAGCCCCGTATTTCTTAGCCCCAACAGCGGTGAGATGCTTCGCCAGCTCAATTTCTGCTTCGCTTGATTGCGTCGAAACCGCTGGCGGTGGGTTGCCCGCATTGCCAAATGTATCTGGGTTTTGGGCATAGGCATACAGCCCCGTACTCACCAAGCTAGCGATTAGAACGACAGAAATGCCTGGCAGTACCAGCCGGCCAAAATCCTCCCAGCGGTTGCCAACGAGAGTTAAAGCCAGCAGTCCTGCGCTAAGCAGTGCAGAGAGTAAACAGGGCACGCAGGGCTCTTGCAGCACGCCAAACATAACGTAAAGCAGGTAGCCGCTGAAAATAGTCATGGCGGTGCTACCGATAAATAGGCCCAGCCAAGTCGGGCTTTCTAAGGCTTTGTTTTTCGTCAATACTGGGCCAATGGCCAAAGCCCCCATCAACCCATAGGCGATCGCGCCCAGCAGTGGCAAAGAAAGCCCTGCCAAAGTGATATATGCGCTGCCCGAAAGGGCGCTATTACCCTTTGCCAAGCAGCCAAGGGATAACATTAGCCCCGCTGCAGCAACCCCAGTAATCAGATAGCGAGAGTTGCGGTGAATCCAGTTGGTTTGTTTTCTACGTGCCATTTTTTATCGCGTTGTGAACGTTGGTGGATAGTGAGTCAATCAGTACGGAGTCGAACAGTTATAAAGATGACCTACCGCTGGGCGCGACGTTAGGAGTGCCGTTGAGGCTGCGGGCTAAAGTTTGTAGCTCTGGCAGCGGCAATGTGGCTACTAGGGCATAGAGATAGTTGTCATGGCGCCAGAGCACCATGCTGGTGCCGTCTTGCTGCTGAAAGCTGATCTGAGTAGAGGGCAACTGCGCGGTGCTCTGCTCGGAGAGCTGTAGTTGATAAGCAGAAACCGTCTGATTTGAAGAGAGTTGGTAGGTTAGCCGCAGTCCGGGCGTCTTGCCAAACTGACAGTTGCTCCCCCCGATTAGCTGGCCCTGAGGGAGTAACGGCAGGGTGGCCACTGTGGTTTGAAACCCACTTAATAAATCGATTAGGTCGCTCGGTTTGCCGACTACAAAATCAACCGGACCCTCAGGATGATCAAGGGATTTGCGATGATCGTGTAGGATATCGTCCAGCCCTGACCAGGTGTGAACCATGCTGTCTTGAGCGGTTGATGGTTCGCTCCGAGTCTGCAAGACGCGAAGTTCATGGCTTAAACGCAGGGTAGTGAGACCATAGGCGATAGCAAGACCCGCAGCTACGCCGCTGATCATCCAAGAGAGCCGCCGCTGTAAACGGAATCCCTGAGTCAAATTAGGCGCTGGTTTACTGCGGTCCGGCATAAATCTCTCAGAGACTGTTTTAGGGACTTCGGCAGGGACTGGCGCAGACTGTGAGTGCAGCTCGCGTTCAGCTTTAGCCAAAAGCTGCGATCGCACTTCCACTGCCATATCTACATCTGCTAACCCGTAGGGCATCACCGCAAGGGCATCCTGCAGGGCTGTTACCTCTGCGCCCAGGGTTGGCAGCTCAGCTAGCAGCGTTTGAAATAATTCGGCTTCATTTGAAGTGAGATCTCCCAGCACGTAACCCGCCGCCAATTCCTGAATCTCCTGGGGTGATAACGGCATCGTCATGGCCTATCCTCCCGGAGTTCGCTTAACTGCTGTCGGAGCTTTAGAAGTCCTCGTCTAGCCCAGCTTTTGACCGTTCCAAGGGGTACGCCCAACCGGGTCGCAATATCGCTATGGGACAGCCCTTCGTAGTAGCCCATCTCTAGCACCTGCCGCTGCTGAGGGTGCAAAGTGGAAAGTGCCTGTCGCACTAAGGCACGATTCTCGGCTTGGGTAAGGTGTTGCATAGGGGTGGTTAAATTAGCAGCCGGCTGATGGCGATGCCAATGGTTCTGATATTTCTGCCGCCTCGACTGAGCCCTAAGGCGATCAATCACGCGCGATCGCGTCAGGGTCGTTAAATAGCTCGCAAGGGAGCCTCGATTTGGCGTGTAGGCACGCGTGCGCATCAGGGTTAAAAAGACTTCCTGGGTCAGATCTTCTGCCTCTGCAACCTGGGCTAATCCTTTTAGGGCGAGGCTGTAAACCAAACGACCATAGCGATCGTACAAAACCTCCATAGCGGCTAAGTCACCCTGCCAAAGCAGCGCCACCAGCACACCATCGGCTTGATGCTCCATTACATTGATTGGATCGATTACCCGGGTCACAGTTCTATTGATCAATAGCTGTAGACATACGCCTGCCAAACCCAATCGGATGCAGGCTCAGGTAAATTATTGTTTGAAATAACGACAGCCCCTAGCTCTCATCGCTGCCGAACAGCACTTTGTAGCCCACCCAGGCGACTGCCAATACCAAAATTCCCGTCGCTAACCACGCTGCGACCCGAACTGTAACCATTACCGCCAGCACGATTAGCAAGAATTTTCCAGCCAGCACAAGTTTTTTAAACCACGACGCTTTTTTAAGCGGCTCTTTATGCTTGCGGGTCGGGGAGACGGGTGTGGGACTGATTTCTGATTCTAATTCCCGCATCCGAATTTGAAGTTCTCGCGCCTTGAGCACCTCTTCCCGACGGCGCAGTTCTTCTTCTTTAGCTCGGTGTTGAGGATCCATAGCTGTGGCAAAACGCTGTTTCTCAGTTATAGCAACTGCGCCAGCGATCAGTCAGACGGAGGCCAATATAGCTTTGATCAGATGGCTCACTGCACCTGGTATCGCTGTAAATATCTAAAGCAATTTGGCCGACGCCCACGATTGCCAGCACGCTAAGCTGACATTGAGCACAGTGCTCCCACCGCAATGCCCCTGCTCCCATGGCCTTTATCAACCCCAAAACTGACTTCGCCTTCAAAAAAATCTTTGGCTCCAACCAGAGTCAAATGGTGCTCACCAGCTTTCTCAATGGTCTGCTCTACAACGGCTCAGACACCATCCAATCCCTCGATATCCTCAATCCCTACCAGGCTCCTCGCATCCGGGGCATGAAAGACACCTACCTCGATGTCAAGGCCATCCTTAACGACGGCACTAGCGTCATCATCGAAATGCAGGTGCTCAACGTAGCAGGCTTTGAAAAACGTATTCTCTACAATGCCGCCAAAACC
Organism: Cyanobacteria bacterium P01_H01_bin.119; assembly: GCA_039177155.1. Taxonomy (GTDB): domain Bacteria; phylum Cyanobacteriota; class Cyanobacteriia; order Phormidesmidales; family Phormidesmidaceae; genus JBCBZT01. Next base: position 94 of record JBCDFX010000159.1, on the reverse strand, counting down.
TACTCCACCCAACTGAGTCAGGGTGACGATTACACCCTGCTTAACCCGGTGATTGCCCTGACCATTACCGACTTTGTGATGTTTGAAGAGCTAG
>JBCDFX010000158.1:0-8774 GCA_039177155.1 Cyanobacteria bacterium P01_H01_bin.119 | reverse complement strand
GTTCAATATTTTGTACGCCTTCGCAAACAATGTAGCGAACGCTCAAACCGTAGCGTCTGCATCGCGCTCTTCAAAACACAGCATTTTGCAGGGTTTGCCAAATCTGTTGAAATTGAGGGAGCCGGTAGGCCGCCAGCCCACCGGCTAAAAACCCCAGCAGATGCCCCTGCCATGAGCGGCTCCGTCGCAGGGGCAGTAACCCCCACAGGGCGCTGCCGTAGAGAAAACCAGAGAGTACGGCCAGGGCGATCGCTCCCGGACTGCGCTCTACATAGCCCTGCATCAGCAAAAAGCCAAAGTAGCCAAAGACGATGCCGCTTGCGCCGATATGATTAGAGCGAGGCTGGCCAACTAACCACACCCCCAGTCCGCTCAGCAGCCACACGATAGCGGTGACCAGCAGCCAAGTCTGCAGCCCGTCGAGCAGGATAAAGCCACCCAATACCAGCAGCGGCAGCGTATTTGCGCTGAGATGATTTAAATCGCCATGAAGCAGGGGCGCCAGCACAACTCCCCGCAGCCCTTTGAGCGTTCGCGGGCGAATGCCGTATCGGTTTAGGGCGCCGCCCAGCAGCAATGTATCCAGTAGCTCCAGCGCCCACAGCAGGGCCACAAAGCCCAGCAACCACTGGGCAACGGGCAACACTTGAGATTCCAGTTGAGCTAGGGTATCCATAGAACTTTCAAGGCTGCAGCAGCGTCACCAGCATCAAGAGCAGCGCCTCCGTCCATTCCACCACAGCGCCGTAGGTGTCTCCAGTGTGGCCCCCTAGCTGATGGGCAAACCAGGCGGCCGTTGCGCCAGCGATGCCAGCGCCCCCAATCGCGATTCCCACTGAAAATGCGGCAGCATCTGGATGCAGCCACAGCGCCAGTCCGCTCACGCCAATCAGCACCGTCAAGCCTGGAATCCAGTCCCAGTAGGGCTGACTGGCCGCCTTGTGAAAGGCGCCTTTGCCCTGGGGCTTTAAATAGGCATAGCGGGCGATCGCAACCACCTGCCCCCACCGTCCCCAGCCTGCTGCTGCCATCAGCGCCACCCAGCGTCCGGCCTGTAGATCCGCCAGTGCCGAAATTTTAAGCATTAGAATGGCGATCGCCGCCATCGCGCCGAAAGCGCCAGTGGCGCTATCCGCCATAACGGTTAAACGACGATTGGGATCGGTGACGGCCAATCCGTCCGCCGTATCCATCGCCCCATCTAAATGTAGGCCGCCCGTCAGCGCGAGTCCGCTCAGGATAACTACAGCGCTCCGGGTCAGCACCGGCATTCCCAGGGTAGACAGTCCCCAGTCCATTGCTCCCAGGGCAGCGCCCAGCCAGACCCCCAGTAGCGGGGCATAGCGGGCAATGCCGTTAAACTCTAGCCGCCAGGAATGGGGAATGGGCAAAACGGTGTAAAACGCGATCGCACCCAGCAGTTGGGCAGTGGTGGTTTTAATTTTCGCTAAATAATCTTGAGAGAGGAGCGTCATGGGCGATCGCGGTAGCGACCCAAGGCCATCAGCGGGAAGTTTTGATAGTAGAGGTGGTAGCGAATATAAAAGTGGCCGGGAAATCCGGTGCCCGTAAATTCTGCTTCAGACCAGGTGCCATCGTCCTGCTGGGTGGTCAGCAAATACTGCACCCCGGCTTTAGCGGCCTGGGCTGCTTTTTGCTCCCAGCAAAACTCGGCGTCGAGCAGCCCCAGCAGAGCCCAAGCCGTTTGAGAAGCGGTGCTTACGCCCTGCCCTCTTAGGCTGGGGTCATCGTAGCTGCGGCAGGTTTCACCCCAGCCGCCATCGGCGTTTTGGTGGCGCACAAACCAGTCTACGCCCCGCTCAATTTCGCTGCGACAGCGCTCTGCCGCCACCCAAGACAGGGCCGAGAGCGCCCCGCTGGTGCCGTAAATATAGTTCACCCCCCAGCGGCCAAACCAGCTTCCGTCTGGCTCCTGCTCTTTAAGCAGATAGTTGATACCGCGCAGCACGCGCTCAGCGCTCAGGTGACTGGCGTAGGCCGTTGCGATCGCGCCGTCTCGGCTGAGGCGACCGTGCATTTCCAGCACTCGCGCCGTAATATCGGCGGTGCTGGGATCGATCATAGCCTTCAAATCGCCGTAGGGAATCGCGTTAAGCCAGTCTTGGTCGTTATCAATATCGAAGGCAGCCCACCCCCCAGTCTGGCACTGCATGGTGGCAATCCAGCGCACAGCTCGGGCGATCGCGGCTTTTTTTAGCGGCTCATCGGGCAGGTTCAAATCCTGCAGCGCCATCGCCACTACCGCCGTGTCGTCCATATCGGGGTAAAAGCGATTGTCAAACTCAAAGGCCCAGCCCCCCGGCTTGCCCTGAGGATTTTTAATTGCCCAGTCGCCATAGTCCAAAATCTGCTGATCGAGCAGCCACTGGCCCGCCCGCACCAGGGCCGGATGGCTAGCGTCTAGGCCAGAGTCGGTCAGCGCCCGCACGGTCAGCGCCGTGTCCCACACCGGAGACACACAGGCTTGCACCCAGTAAGTTTCCTCAGTTTCTACCGCAAAATTATCCACCGCCTGCAGCCCTCGCCGCACCACCGGATCGTTGACGTCATATCCTAGGGAGCGCAGCGCCAGTAGAGAATTAAGCATGGCGGGAATAATGCCGCCCCAGTCTCCGGTAGCTTCCTGCCGCTCCAAAATCCACTTTTCAGCTTTTTGCAGTCCCCAATCTCGAAAGGGCACAAAATCTATAGACTCTGCAAGCTTAAAAGCCCCGTCCAGCCAGATAAAAAGATCGCTCCAGTCTCCGGCCTGAGGCAGCGCCCAGCGGACGTTCTTAATCCCCTCGGTGTACAGTTCGTCTAAGGAAATACTGGGCTCTACCACATAGACGGGGCGCTGATCAAAGACCACTAGCAGCGGCACTGTGCTGCCCCGCGCCCAGCTCGACAGCTCGTAAATGCTGATGGGAAACGGATGCTCTAACAGCATTATCCAAGCGGGTAGAGACGGCAGCCCCCGCCAGTCGTAACAGCCAATCAGCGCTAGATGAAACTTAGTAAAGATGCGGGTTTTGCTGATGCCCCCTCGACTCAGGATAAACTCCTTTGCTTGGACCAGAGCGGGATCAGTAGCGGGCACGCCCAGCAGCCGCAGGGCCATATAGGCTTCTACCGATGTACTGACGTCGCCGCCGTCGCCGTAGAACAGTTCCCAGCCGCCGTGGTCTCGCTGGTGCGATCGCAAATAGGCTTCAGCCTTATGCAGGGGGCGATCGCTGGCTGTGCCCCAAATCTTATGCAGCAGAATGATTTCTGCCGTGATAGTGACGTTAGATTCTAAATCGGCCCACCAGTAGCCTGCGGGTCTTTGAATCGAGAGTAAATAGTGCTGTGCTGAGGCGATCGCTGAGTCCAGCTCGGCTAGCTGCTGGGAATCCTGTAGCTGCATAATCGTTCTTAGTTAGCCGGAGGGGTACCCACTGGCCCGGTTGGCACAACTGGGCGATTGATGGGATTTACAATCTGTCCTGGCGAGATAATCGGACGGTTCCCAGTACTGGTTGGCTGCCCCGGTGAAATCAGAGTTGACCCCAAGTTGTTAATAATTCTCGGCAGGGTTGTGCCCACGGAATTGGCAATCTCCGGCAGTGAGGCCGCATCGCTGGCAGGCCCATCCCCCTGAGTGCCATCAATGCCTATTCTGCCAACCGAACTCAAATTTGCAAAGGGATTTTCAGGAATAACCGCAAAATCCTCTGCGCCTAAGGCAGTGTCGAGCTGGGTTTCGGTGACCTCTACCTCAGAGAGCGCTATAAAGTCAGGATTAACCAGATCGGACTCTACCGTGCCCTGACTTTCCACTGCGGTTGCAACTTCCGCCCGTACCCCGTCTAGCCCATCACTGCTGGGTTCTGCCGATGGGGGAGCAAATAGGTCTAGGCCCGCCGCGATCGCACTGGTTCGACCAAATAGATCCAGATCAAACCTGTAGTGCCCAACGACATTGTCTCCGCGCAAAACGGCCATTTCACCCCCGTCGAGGGGCAGTCGCTGAGAGCCGTCCCGATTGGACACAACCATGGGTCCCTCAGGACTAATCGTTAAAGCGCCAACAATCGTAGTGTCCGTGACAGGGTCGTAGCGGCAGAACACCCCAGAGCCTTGGATGCCGGTTACGGCGTTGGGCGTTTGAATATTAGTTCGTCCCCGACCGGGTGGCACCAGTAATAGCACCGTGCCATTGGACAAGCGGAAATCTCGAGTGTTGGGCACAAACCGGAAGGTTGCCCGCTCTCCTAGCCGAGCCAGAGAACCATCATTAAAGCGCAATTCAGCCTGAGATGAGGCAGCCGTCCTCAAGGCGTCGCCAACACCCATCACGTCATTGACCCGGGCGCGCCGGGCAGACTGGCCCTGAAGAATTAATTCAACTCGGTTGCTGACAGATTCAACCTCAGCGCGGGTCAGGGTCTGAGCCTGGACTGCGGCGGGTATTGCAGCTCCAGCTATCCAACAGAGACCTGTCAAACCGGAGATTAAGAAGGCCTTAACCATATGAATTACTCTCTAGATTGCGTTTAGCGACGATCACACCCTAAGTCTTGCAAATATTGCACTTTCTCACACTGGCTTTACATATAGCTGATTTATCTAAATTTGTCTGTATGTCAGTTGACACAGCCCCTAAAACCGACTCTTAGCCAGCTTGCAGGCACTGTATGGGAACTTACACTACATTCCGCTCGTGTTTGATAAGAAGATAGCGATTCTGGGGAATCTTGAGATCTTGGATATCATCAGTAATTGCGGTCAGCAGCTAGTCGTCTTCAATCTTCTCTTTAACCTAATTTGGGGGCTATCGAACCAATAATGGGATACGTTTTGTGCAATTTGAGGCTGCTATGCAATTTACGGGTATTGCGTCACTTTTGGATGCCTCAGGTCAGCCCGTCGGCAGCGTGGAACCTGGGACTGAGCATCTATGTTTAAGCGTCCTATGCAAATTTATCGATACATCTGTCCAGGAATAGTAATAAACATACTGGCGGGGATGGTCTATTGGCCGGTTACCGCCAATGCTTCGCCGTCTTCCGTATTGCCCTCTCGTGCACTGTTAAACTATCAGGCGGCTGAGGCGTTCTCTGAATCCATCACCTCTGAAACTGCCGCAGATCGCCTTTACGGGCCAGAGCCGGTAAAAACCCTCGCGAAGTCTCTCGATCAGGTGCCACGGCGGCCTGCGACTTCAGCTATTGATTCAACCATTGCAGTATCTGAGCCTGCTGCGTCATCCTTAAACGCACTACCGTCAGATGCATCATCTTTAAACTTAGTAACCGGAAATTCGGTGACTGGGGCACCGGCATTTGACCCATTTAACCTGGCGTCTTGGCGCTCCGATGCGATCGCTTTTATATCTCTCAACCAGGCCGATACTGTCACTGAAAGTTGGCCCTACAGCGATCATTCTCTGGTGCCAGCCCCAACTTTGGCCCAAGATCTAGACCCTATACTGCCGGCGCCAGCCGATACAGGGCGAGAGGATGAAGATGTTGAAACACTCGGTGATCCAGATTTGGGCATTTTGGAGTTGGAGCCTATTGCCCCTCCACGGGAACCTGTGGTCTTTTTGCAGGGTCAAGTGACCTACCTCAGCAGCGATAATCTGTTTCTGGATGTTGATCCAGTTGGGGATGCTTTTATCAATCCGAGAGTGCTGCTGTCAGCAGTGCCGCGACTGGGGCCAAATACATTTTTTGTCGGCTCCGTTAGTGCAGGGGGGCTGCGCTACTTTAGGATAGGCGATGCCAGCTATGACGAACTGGGTGCCTCGGCGGGCTTTTATCAACAGTTCGACCGCAATACCTACGGTTTGATTGGCTGGGGCACTCAGCAACTGTACCGTCCAGGGTTTACTAATCAGTTTTATGCGACCCACAATATCAATGCCGTTATTGGGCGCTCCGACAGCCTGCTGCCCAATTTGCAGCTAAACAGCAACTACCAGGCCAGTTTGGGCTTTGCCGCTCCCGATGACTTTAGCCGGCTGATTCAGACCGTAAATTTGTCGTTAGACTATGACATAGCGCCAGCGATTCAGATGGGGGTTGCTTACCAGCTCACCCTGGCCGACTTTACCCGACAAGAGCGCTACGACACGTACCATCAGATTTTGGGCCAGTTTGTGTATCGATTGACGGATCGGGCTAGCTTGCGTTTATTCGGCGGGTTTAGCTTTGGCCAGTCGTCGAATCCGAATGTGCAGTTTAACGACACCATTCTGGGTGTTTCCGTGGATTTTGGGGTGCCGCTATTTTAAGGGAGAAGGAGTTTTCAAGTATTCCGGGGCCGCTGCCCTTTCCCTTGGAATTTGAACTAACGCTGGCAGTCGCCAGGCTAATGGATAAAGACTACAGCTCAGCTTGCTGTGGGCTAACGCCCAGCCATACTCAATGCCATCTGCAAGCTGGCTAACCCTATAGACACGCCTAGGGCAGGGAGCCGTTTACCTATGGCACCGAATCGACAAATCCCCTTTTATCTTCGTAACGCCAGCAGGCACCGCATGGGCTGGATCGCTAAGTTTGGGTATCGCTTAGGCTTTGGACTGGCGCTGGGGTTATTAATGGCCAGTTTATGGGTGCAGGGGGCGGGAGCCCAGGTTTCACGAGCAACCATCACCGAAATCTTAGACGGCAATCAAGTCTATGTTCAAAACCGGCAGGCTCAGGTCAACAGCGTTGCCAGGCTTCAGCAGCAGGTGCGAACGGCGCGATCGCGGGCTGAACTCCGATTTAATACAGGGGCGATCGCTCGACTAGCCCAAAATTCTAGACTGACGGTGGGCAACTGCGCCCAGCTCCAGCGGGGAACCGTACTGGTCAACGGCGCAATGAATGGATGTACCCGGTCCACCGTTGCCGGCGTGCGCGGCACCCTATATACCCTGACAGTGGATGAAGACGGCCAGGAAACCATCCGCGTGTTTGAAGGGGAGGTGGCGATCAGCGCCCGCAGTGATGCCCCAGAACCCGACGATTTTGAATTAGAAGATCTCGAATCGCAGGAGTTTGAATCAACAGAGTTTGAATCAACAGAGTCCCTAAAATCAATAAAATCACCGACCCGCGCCCTCAATCAAAGTCAAGGCAGTCTGTCTAACTTGGGTTTATCTGGCAATATTGGCCTGAAACAGTCGGACGAGGCAGAGTCTCAGCCAGTGGACTTAACGGCTGCACCAGTTTTGCTTGCAGCAGGGCAGCAGCTTACGGTTACAGACGGTGACTCAGGGGTACTTACAACCCTGACGGCAGAAGACTTTGCTGAGTTGATCGCCGGGGCGCTGCTGCAGGGCTACAGTCAGGACATTCCCGGTATAGACGCTTTACGCCGCAGCTTTAACCAACTGTTTCCCTCAGTGCCGTTTCCCAGCATTCCGGGCATTCCTAATCCGGTTCCTTCGGTGCCGCTGCCGTTCCCGTTCTAGTCTGTTATGGCCCAGCAGTCTGCGCAATCGACGTCTCGTGCTTTAGCCTCCGGTCAACCGCGGCGGCAGGCAAGCCGTGTGGGACATTTGCTGATGGGGGTTTGGGCGACGCTGGGCGGCATTGCGATCGCGATTGATTTGCCCATTGCCCGAACAATGGAGGGCATTGCCCAGAGCTTTATGCTGGCGATGCGGGGACCCGTTGCGCCCCCCTCAGAGGTGATTATTCTAGCGATTGACGAAGAATCTCTGAGCCAGGGTGAGTTTTACCAGTCCCGGCCCCAGGAGTATCCTCAGCTTGAGCCCATTCAAGCCTGGCCGTTTCAGCGGCGAGCTTATGCCCTAGCTATCGAGCAGCTTTTAGAAGCCGGGGCCGAGGCGGTTGCCATTGATGTACTGCTGGTTGACCCCAGCAGCTACGGCGAGACAGATGATGCCGCCTTAGCACAGACCCTAGAGCGCTATGGCGATCGCGTTGTGCTGGCCAGCGCCTACGAGTTTTCCAGTGCCACTGGCGGCGCCCTGACTCAGCTGCTAACGCCCGTTTACCCAGAAACTGCCTTTACGCCGGGGCTCATCAATGTTCCGGTGGATGGGGATACCCGCATTCGCCAACTGCCTCAGCGATTTATTGAGGATGGCCTGCCTGAGACAGCGCCAGAAGCCTTTAGTATGGCAGCTTTGATTGCAGCGGGTATTTCCGTTAATCCGCCGGAGGGCGACGGTATCTTCTTCTATGGGCCAGAGGATACCTTTCCTATGGTGCCGTTTTGGCATGTGTTTGAGTTAGAAAACTGGGCGCTGCATCTGGAGACCAACACCTTTCGAGATAAAGTGGTGCTGATTGGGCCAACGGCCACCTCCCTACAAGACTTTAAGCGTACGCCGACATCTGAAGTAATGCCGGGAGTGGAGGTTCACGCTAATATCGCAGGCACGGTGTTAACTGGGCGAGCGATCGCGCCCTTGATTCCTAACGCCCCCCTGCGCGGTGGATTGATGACGGCTACGGTGGTGGGCCTGGGGCTGATACTAGGGCGACGCTTCCAGCGTCCTCTGTTTCGCACCCTCGTATTTGTGGGGCTGATCGCCGGCTGGGGCGGGATTGCCTACGTCAGCTATATCTACGGCGATCGCATTTTGCCCGTGGCGGTCCCCACGGTGGTAATGGCCTTTAGCGGCCTGTCCTATCAACTGACGGGGGCCATCAGCGATCGCCTAGAGCAGCGCCGCACCCGTCGTACCCTAGAGCGCTACGTCGCCGCATCCGTCGTGGATGAAATTTTGAACCAGCCCGACGATTTTCGGGTACTACTGGTCGGCAAGC
>JBCDFX010000157.1:0-8830 GCA_039177155.1 Cyanobacteria bacterium P01_H01_bin.119 | reverse complement strand
GCAGATGAATAACGCGCTCGACCACCTGGGAATCGTGCCCTGCTGCCACAATATCGGCAGCAGATTCGTGCCGCTGAATCAGGCGGCGAAGAATATCGTCTAGCACCTCATAGGAGGGCAGAGAGTCGGCGTCTTTTTGATCGGGTTTCAGCTCAGCGCTGGGGGGCTTATCGATAATATGGGTGGGAATAACCGGTGTCTCCCCGCGATTCAGCCAGCGGCAGAGGGCATATACCTGGGTCTTCGGGACATCTGCGATTACCGCCAAGCCGCCGTTCATATCGCCGTAGAGGGTGCAGTAGCCCACGGCCATTTCAGATTTATTGCCCGTAGACAGCAGCAGGTGACCAAATTTATTGGCGATCGCCATCAGCAGGTTTCCCCGAATGCGAGACTGGATATTTTCTTCCGCAACGCCAAATGTTGTGCCGCTAAATAGGTTGGCTAGGGTTTGATCATAGCCCCCCATTAGCTCGCCAATGCTTAGGGTCTCAGTGCGAATGCCCAAATTATCGGCCAGCGCTGCAGCATCCTGTACGGAGTGGCCTGAGCTGTAGGGCGAGGGCATCAGTACACCAAGGACGTTGTCAGCCCCTAAGGCCTCGGCGGCAATAGCAGCGACCAGAGCCGAATCGATGCCGCCACTAAGCCCCAACACCGCTTGAGTAAAGCCGCATTTACGGGCATAGTCCCTGACCCCAAGCACCAGGGCTGACCAGATTTCTGCTTCTTCTGTCAATTGGGGTGGCGCGATCGCACCGGGTTGAAAATCTTGACTGTCCCTGTCGTAGGTTAGCAGCGCCAGATCTGGCGCAAAGGGGCGCGATCGCAGCACGGTTGCTCCGGCCCGGTTAACCGCCACGCTGCTGCCGTCAAAAATTAAATCGTCGTTGCCGCCAACCTGGTTGGTGTAAACAATCGGGCAGCGATAGCGCTGAGCGGCGTGGCGTAGAATTTCCTCTCGCAGAGCTTGCTTGCCCGCGTTGAAGGGAGAGGCAGAGAGATTCACCACAAAATTCACGCCGTACTCGGTTAGCTCAGCGATGGGATCGGCTTCGTACTGGCGCCGGCCCCAAAACTCTTCATCATTCCACAGATCTTCGCAAATCGTGACGCCGACGGTGACGCCCCCAAGCTGAAACGGGTTAAGCTGCGCGCCGGGCTCAAAATAGCGATCTTCGTCAAACACATCATAGGTCGGCAGCAGCCGCTTGTGGAACACCTTAGTAATGGTGCCATTTTGAACCAGGGCAGCACTGTTAAACAAGGGCTTTTGGCCCTGCTGGGCGGCGTCGGGATTGGCGGTGGCAAGGCCCACCAAAACAGCAATTTCTTGGGGCAGCGCGATCGCCAACTGCCTCAATCGCTCTCCCATAGCGGCGATAAATCCGGGGCGCAGCAGTAGATCGCGCGGCGGGTAGCCGCACAGCGCCAGTTCTGGCGTCAGCATTAAATCGGCCCCTTCACTGACCGACTGGCGAGCAGCGTCTAAAATTTTGGCGGCGTTGCCTTCCAAGTCACCGATGGTGGGGTTGAGTTGGGCGATCACGATTTTCATAAGCTTTGTTGCTAAGAGTGGTTTTGCCAATGCCGGCGTTCTTCGTCAATAAAATAGTTGACCAAATCTCGATATAAAGATTCGACTACCTCTGGATTTAGCTCAGCCGCTTCGGCCCACTGCCGCCGATGAACTAACATGGCGGCAAACCGTTCGGGAGCACGGACGCTGGTTTCGTCGTTTTTGAACTGAGCGGCGGCTTTAACGTACTGGAAGCGATCGCCTAAAAGCTGAATAACCTGTTGATCAATGCGATCGATTTCGGTCCGGATTTCCTGGAGGCTGGCGCAGTTCTCAGGCGGCTTCGGAGCGTCAGTCATCTTAAATAAACACCAGCTTAAATAAACACCATCGGCTTATCTTTGCAGGGCTCAAACGCTTCTGCGTCAAATCGATATAGGCTGGCCGGACGCCCTGCCCCGCGAGATGTTTTCACCCCCGTATCTTCCAGAAAACCCAGCTTTAGCAATCGGGCGCGAAAGTTAGAATAGTCTGCAAAGCCTTCTCCCAGTACCGTGGTGTAAAACTGGTATAAATCGCCCAACGTAAAACGCTCCGGCAGCACATCAAAGGCGATGGGGCTGTACTCCAGCTTGTTTTTCAGCCGTTGATAGCCGTAGGCCAAAATCTCATTGTGGTCGAAAGCGAGCTTCGGTACCCGACTCAGGGGATACCACGCAATGCCGCTGACGCCATCGGCAATGAGCTCCGCATCGGCAAAGCGCACCAGGGCAAAATAGCTTACCGAGAGATAGCGTATGCCAAAGGAGTCTTCTGCTTCACGAGGATCGCGCTCTGGCCCGCCAAAAGTATAGAGCTGCTCCAGATATAAATTGTGAACCCGAATTTTTTCTGAGAGCACCCGGTACGCTCCGTCTTCCAAAGATTCGCCCTGGCGAACCAGCGTACCCGGCAAACTCCAGTAGCCCATAAACGGCTCGTCGTGGCGCATCACCACCAGCACCAGCAGCCGATTTTGCTCAATATCGATGGAGAAAATAACGTTATCGACCCCCACTTTAAAGTCCGCCAAGGCTAGGTTCACCGACGGATCGACAGTTTTTCTCTGGAGTTTGCTGTGCATGGATACAAGTCGTTTTGGTGAATATAAGCTCGGATAAAAGACGGCACACCGCTGGTGGCTTCATTCTGACGGTAGTTGCTAGAAGAGACATCGTGGAGTTCCGGCATATGGGCGATGGTGACATCTGTGCCCTTCTCTCGCAGGGCAAGTACCTGATCTGACTCAATTTGGTAGCCAGGTCGGGGGAACACTAGCACCTTTACACGGCTCAAAATATCGTCGGCTCGATACCACTGGGACAGCTGCCCCACCAAATCGGCCCCCACGACCAGTACCAGCTCTGCCTGGGGCCAAATCTGCTCAGCCCGCTCAATGGTAACCACAGTGTGGCGATCGCTTAATTCCTGATGCAGCCGTACATTTTGGTGCGGCACCGGCAAGTTGCTAATCAGCAGCTCTAGCATTCGCGATCTCTTGTCGAGCCCGGTCTGATGGTGCTTAAAGGGATTATCCGATGCCCAAACCGCCACATGGTTAAACCGCCGGGCCAGCCAGGTCAAAATAGCTTGATGCCCCTGATGCGGGGGATCGGCGCTGGTACCAAAGAGGGCAATGCGAGTCATAATTCAAAATTAAAAATTAAAAGTTCAAAATTAGTGCCTGAAGCCGCTGCGTGTCTGATGCCTTTGTCGCCGAGTGTTTTGCATTTTGCAGTTTGAATTCCGCGTAGCGGCACTAGGGAGCTGCGCTTTGACGGGTTGTTTCGGTCATTGTGAGCAGAGCCTCAGACGGTTGAACCGATAGGGGTTGAGCATTGTTGATTTGGCGAACACTGGGGGGTAATGCTGCGACAGAGCGAGCGGTGCGGGCTGCGATCGCCTCTAGTGGCTCATCCTCAACCAGTCGTTGGCCTTGTTTAACCAACAAATGAAGTAGGGGTGTTTCGTCAGCGTTGGGGGTGTCGCTCATCAGTCCCAGGCGATCGCTCACTACTTGACCGGCCTCGATGCGGCGGAACACCTGCTTGCGTCCGGGGTAAGTTACTTTGCCGCTGGATTCTTTCATTACCGGGATGCCGTCAATATCTACCAGTTTATAAACCCCGTTGACCGGGCGTCCGGTCACCAGCTTGGTGCCGATTCCATAGCCTTCGATGGCGGCTCCAGCCTGCTTTAACCGCAGGATCTCAGCCTCGTCTAGGTCGCCACTGGCGAAAATTGGCATCTCTGGCAGGCGCGATCGCACTTGTTGAGACAGTTCAATTAAGTCGCCGGAGTCAATGCGTACCCCTGCCATCGCGGGCGACCCTGCTTTGAGTCGGTGGGCTAGGTGCTCTGCAGCTGCCACCGTGTCGTAGGTGTCAATCAGCAGGGGGGCACCGGGAAAATAGCGATGAAAGGCGTCAAAGGCGTCGGCTTCGCTGCCTTCTAAGGCGGCGATCGCCATCACTAAGGCGTGAGCCATAGTGCCTGTAGGGGTTTGCCCCAGCTTTAAGGCCGCTAACACATTGGAGGTGGCGTTAAAGCCGGCTGCGATCGCAGCCCTTGCGGCCCACACCGCCCCTTGAGGGCTAAAGGCCCGGCGGGAGCCAAATTCTAAAAGCGTTGCCTCTGTCCCCGCTACATCTCGCATTCTCGCGGATCGAGTTGCAATCAGCGTTTGATAATTGAGCGTGTTGAGCAAATAAGTTTCCACCAGTTGCGCTTGCCATAGGGGCGCTTCGATCCGTAGCAGGGGTTCATTCGCAAAGACTGCAGTGCCCTCAGGAACGGCCCACACGTCCCCGGTAAATTTCGCCGCTGCCAAAAGCTGCCAGAAGCGATCGGGCGCATGGTGAAAAATTCCCGACCCTTGAAGCTGCTCAATCTGTCGCGGCGTAAACTGCAAATGCTCTAAATAGTCGAGCGCTTGGGCCAGCCCCATGGCAATTAGATAGCCGAACCCCTCGGGCAGGCGACGGGCAAATAGTTCAAAGCTGGCTCGTCGCTGATCGATGCTTTCGCCAACGTAGCAAGCCGCCATCGTAAGCTGATACAGATCCGTCAACAGCCCATATTCGTCTGGGGAGATCGTCAAAGAGGAAGAAGTCAGTACCATAGAGCGCCTTGTGAGTTATGGTTATTTTAACCAAAAATACTGGGCGAATTCCAGGCTTTTCTGCAAGTTTATGTAAAAATTACAGCTCAAGGCAGACACCGATTGGTCCAATTTCTTCAGATTACTTTGGATTCGAGCCATCTATTATCTATTAGCCTTCGATACTGCCCTGTCAGGCTTTCTGTACTTAACGGATGACACGCCTTAGCTAACCCAAGCAGTCGATAGATATTAGTAAATTAACCAAAAATCAGCATGAAGATATTTTTTCACAACAGGCGGGGATCGCTTTAGCTCAGGGAGTCCCACTAATCGAGATATGCTGACAGTAGCTTGTAGTAGTTGCCGGTCTGACTGGGATCAGACTGCGCGCAGATGGCTAACAGCACCCGATATCGTTGGAGTGCTCAACATAAAGGCAATCTGACTATCAATCTGCCCGGACCTTTCGGCGGATTGCTAGTGCAGTCGAAGGGCTGATTAGGACATTCGACTGCGTCGCGGGGCTCCCATACTCAGGGTTACAGTGCCGATAGCTATCCGTAGCAACGCGACAAACGCAATATCTCTCTCAGCAAATTAACATTCGAGTTATGGTCAGCCAGCCCCAGCCTTCTACTTGGCTCAGCATTATGCGTCTGCTGCGGTGGGATAAACCGACGGGACGACTAATTTTGATGATCCCCGCACTGTGGGCCGTGTTTTTGGCTGGACGGGGTACGCCCCCCGCGCTGCTGGTTGGGGTAATTGTGGTGGGCAGCTTAGTGACCAGCGCCGGGGGGTGCGTGGTCAATGATCTCTGGGATCGCAACATCGATCCAAAGGTTAAGCGCACCCAGAGTCGTCCTCTCGCCTCCCGCGCTCTGTCGGTGCGGGTGGGCCTGATCGTAGCGGCGATCGCGTTTCTGTGCGCCTATGGACTGTCTTTATTTTTAAATCCCTTAAGCTTTTGGCTGTGCGCTGCAGCGGTGCCCGTGATGGTGCTGTATCCCCTGGCTAAACGGGTGTTCCCGGTCCCTCAGCTGGTGCTGGCGATCGCCTGGGGATTTGCTGTGCTAATTAGCTGGAGCGCTGTCACCGCTAGCTTAGAACCCTCTACCTGGCTGCTATGGGGGGCAACTGTAGCTTGGACCCTGGGATTCGACACGGTCTACGCCATTCCCGATCGCGATTATGATCGCCAACTAGGGGTTAACTCCAGTGCCCTATTTTTTGGTCGCCACACTCCCTTTGCTATTGGCGTATTCTACGGCATTACAGCGGTGCTGCTGGCTGGCTTAGGACGTGCCATGGGCTTAAACCCCGTGTATTGGGTTACCCTCGCGATCGCGACTGGGCTTTGGATCTGGCAGGTTCAGCGGTTAACCCGCCACAGCGCTGCGGATGGTCTCTACGGCCAACTCTTTCGAGAAAATGTCTACCTAGGCTTTGGGCTGCTAGCAGGGATGATTATTGGCTGCTGGGGATGAGGGCTGCAAAACTGGTACACGCTCACTAAACAGACCTAAGCCTCCGCTAGAGCATCAAATTCTCTAGCCTACCCAGTGTGAGCTCATCCTTGATTCAACGGCTGAAATCCGCCAATAGCGCGCTGTAGTTCTGCCACGAAATCGCCATATTGGGTCGCCTTTGTCCAAGCAATAATTTGATAGTAATACTGGCCTGCCTCAACGGTTGTGTGCAGCGCTGTAATTGTGGTGCCATCTAGCGCTCCATCTACGCGGAACTGCACCGCTGGATAGGTCGCGATCGCAGGCGTATCCGACTGTACTTGGCCAGCATTTTGCAGCCCTTCGGTAAACTGCCGTCGATAAAATGCCGACACGTTTTCTAGGGAAAATCCAGGCCCAATTTCACTTTTAGACTCAGCCAATACGATCAGATATAAGTCAGCTCCTTCCCGCGCCGCTGCAATATCGGCAGTGGGATTAAGCCGAGGAAACGCCTGCCAACCCGCAGGTAGCTCAACCTGGGCGCGATCGCTGGAGGCCCGTAAAAGATTTGAGCTACTGTCAGTATCAATAAAGCTGTCTTGGGAGCCTTGGGAATCGGCAGCATCCGATGTCCCCGCATTGTCCGTCGATGCGGCTGGGGGCGAATTTTCCCCATCTGCAGATGGGTCTTGGGGGTCTCCCTCTTCTGTCAGTAGGCCGCAGCCACCCGCCAGCAGTGCCCCAAGCAACAATAGCCCAGCGCTTCCGGCTCTAACCGTTGAGAGTCGGGGCATGGACCACCGGATAGGGATATAAATTTGATTAGCGGCTCGAATTTGATTGGCCCAATCAGCTGCGATCGCCCGGACTGAGAAAAGCCTAACCATTAGCATCTCCCCTGATTCCGCCCTGTTAACTGCTTTAGAATGTTTCGCCCGCAGGTAGCCAAAGCATAGCATTGCCACTCCAGAGCGGATCTCCTTTTCAAACAACCGCGTATGCTAATGAAGGGGCCGGGTTAGCCACTGTGGTATTAGCCACTGTAGTAACCGTCCCGCACACCCGAATCAGTCATTTGCAAAGTCTGTCATGCTCAGAGCTGGAATTGTTGGCCTGCCTAATGTAGGGAAATCGACCCTGTTTAATGCCCTGGTTGCCAACGCCAAGGCCCAAGCCGCCAACTTTCCCTTTTGCACCATCGAGCCCAACGTGGGCGTTGTCGCGGTTCCCGATCAGCGGCTAAGCGTGCTAACCGAAATTTCGGCATCAGCGGAAACGATCCCAGCCCGCGTCGAGTTTGTAGATATTGCCGGATTGGTCAAAGGGGCCAGTCAGGGCGAAGGGTTGGGCAACCAGTTTTTGGCCAATATTCGCGAGGTCGATGCCATTGTCCACGTGGTGCGCTGCTTTGACGACGACGACATTATTCATGTATCTGGCTCTATCGATCCGCTGAGAGATATTGACATAATCAATTTAGAGCTGGCTCTGGCTGATCTGAGCCAAATTGAAAAACGTATCGAGCGGCTGCGAAAACAGGCCCGCAACGACAAAACCGCTCAGGCAGAGCTAGAGGTTTTAGAAAAGCTGTTGCCTGTGCTCAATGAAGGTAAATCCGCCCGGCTGGTCGAACTCTCCGAAGACGAAGCGCTGCTGATCAAGTCCCTGGGCCTGCTGACGCGAAAACCCATTATCTACGCCACCAATGTCTCGGAAGATGATCTGGCTGCGGGCAACCCTTGGGTGGAGCAGGTGCGTGAGTTTGCCAGCAGCGAAAATGCCCAAGTGGTGATTATTTCTGCCCAGGTCGAAGCCGAACTGATCGAATTGGCCGCCGAGGAGCGTAAAGACTTTTTAGAAGCCCTCGGCGTCGAAGAAGGGGGACTCAAATCCTTAATTCGCGCTACTTATACCTTACTGGGGCTGCGAACTTACTTTACCACCGGGCCAAAGGAAACCCGCGCCTGGACCATTGTGGCCGGGATGGTTGCGCCCCAGGCCGCTGGGGTGATTCACTCCGATTTTGAGCGGGGTTTTATTCGGGCTGAAACCGTGGCTTACGCAGATCTGGTGACTTCAGGTTCGATGACTGCCGCGAAAGAAAAAGGGCTGGTTCGCAGTGAAGGCAAGGAATACACCGTTCAAGAAGGGGACGTGATGCTGTTTCGGTTTAATGTTTAAAAAATATTCGAGGCATGCAGGATAAATTGTTTGTAAACCTGTGAAATGCGGAATGGAGCAAGCCTAATCGGCATCGATAGGTTTTCGCACCCGCTTCACTACGGACTTAGGTTAGCACTGCGAAACTAGAATGCATTCTATAGTATGCGATAGCTTGGTTAGATTTTAGGTATTTTATCTGTCTTTGCTAACCTCTAAATAAACTTTCCATTTTTTCGTATTAATTTTAGCGTCTTCAAACAGTATTGTTCTATCTTTACCAAAATATTCAGATAATCCTCGTGGTGAACAATGCTGACCTCTGCAAACACAAGCAATTTTTCGCCCAGTCATATTCGAAACCTCTATAATTTCTCTAGCGGTCTCTCGATCCATAGGTTCAGCATATGTTACCAATTGATCCTTACCACCATAAAGGGCTGAGATCAAATATGTGCCCCAGTTCATATGATTAATAATATATTCTTGAGAGATATTTTTTTGCTTAAGGAAATCGAATATCTCGTACCTTTCCCAAGATGAATGGGTAGAAGGATT